>CAZJUL010000431.1:0-2516 GCA_964549095.1 uncultured Elusimicrobiaceae bacterium | reverse complement strand
ATATTTATAATACAAAGAAACCCGGTTTTGCTGAAAGTCCGCCTTGCTGCGGCAGCCTCCCGTGGTTTTGCCGGGGTCTTTGTTTTGTATAGTTAGTTTGCTTTAATTTTCAGACAAGAGCGCTCAAGGGGGAAACATGAACAGAGCAGACTGGCAGAGTGTGTTGAAGAAGCGGTTCATCATGGACCCGGACAGCAAGTATTCAAAACCGGGCGAGCTGACGTACAGGCTTGAAGACATGCAGTTCGTGGTCATTATCAGGGCGGCCACGCCGGGCGGCGCGCTGCGGGCCGAGTCGGTGACCGACACCGAGGAATGCCTGGTCGTCAACCGCGGGCAGGGCAGCCATGCCTTTGTGGACTGGGCCAAGATAGAGGCCATCTCTACTGTAGATAAATAAGCTGTTTTTTATTATCATAGCTATTTCATGGCCCTGATCATACAGAAATACGGCGGTACTTCCGTCGGCAATATAGACCGCATCCGCGCCGTGGCTAAACGCGTCATCCAGAGCGCTGGCCGGGGGGATAAAGTGGTGGTGGTGGTCTCGGCCATGGCCGGCGAGACCAACCGGCTGATAGAGCTGGGCAAAACCGTCTCGCGGCGCAGCGAAGGCCGCGAGTTCGACGTGCTGCTGGCCACCGGCGAGCAGGTTACCACCGCGCTGCTGGCCCTGGCCATAGAGGAAGAGGGGCGCCGGGCTGTCTCCTTCCTGGGCCACCAGGTGCAGATAACCACCTCCGGCGCCTTCTCCAAGGCCCGCATAGAATCCGTTAACACCGTGCGCACGCTGGAAGCCCTGAACGACGGCTACATTGTGGTGGTAGCCGGCTTCCAGGGCGCCACGCGCGAGGGCTCCATCACCACGCTGGGCCGCGGCGGCTCCGACATCACGGCCGTGGCGCTGGGTGTGGCGCTGAAGGCCGACCGGGTGGAGTTCTACAAGGACGTGGACGGCATCTACACGGCGGATCCGGCGGTCTGCCCCGACGCCCGCATGCTGCCCAAGGTCACCTACGAGGAAATGCTGGAGATGTCCTACCTGGGCGCCAAGGTGCTGCACCCGCGCTGCGTGGAGATGGCTCGGCGCAACCGGCTGCCGCTGATAGTGCGCTCATCGCTGAATTTTAACCCGGGCACCTCGGTGGTGACCGAGGAGGAACTTATGGAATACGCCGCCGTGGCGGGCATAGTCTGCGACAAGAACCAGGTGAAGGTCTCGCTGCTGAACATCCCGGACCAGCCGGGCATCCTGGCCGCCGTCTTCACCGCCGTAGCCGGGGACGAGATCAACATAGACATGATAGTGGAGGATACCACCGGCGCGGACAGGGCCACTTCGGTCTCTTTCACCTGCGGTTCGGCCGACCTGGCCGCGGCCGAGAAGGCGGCCCGGAAGATAACCGCCCTGTACCCGGGCAGCAGCTTCGCGGTGCGCTCCGGCCTCAACAAGCTCTCCATAGTGGGCGCCGGCATGCGGCTGCACAGCGGCGTGGCCTCCAAGATGTTCACGGCCCTGGCGCGCGAAGGGATCAGCGTCTACATGGTGAACACCTCGGACATCAAGATGTCCTGCCTTATCGAAGCCAAATACGCCGAGCTGGGGGTGCGCACCCTGCACGATGTTTTCGAACTGTCCAAGGCGCCGGCCGGCACGCATCCCCCCGCCGGCAAGCCCTGAGAGACCGGGGGTTTTGCGGCCCGGTAAAAACTCGTTATGCTCGAAAAATATATTCAGAGATTGACGGACAGGCTGGCCGCCCGGCTGGACGATAAACTGTACGATGAGAAATATCTGGACTGGAAAAAAAACGTATACAGGCGGGACAGTTACCCCTGCCTGAATGTTTCCATCACTACCCGCTGTAATTTCAATTGCCCTTTCTGCCTGCGGAACAATATAGACAAGGAAAAAACCCTTATCAAGGACCTGCCCGTCTCAGTATTCGAAACCGTCCTGGCCGAAGGTAAAAAGATCAACGCGAAGTATATCACGCTGACCGGCGGGGAACCGGTAATGCACCCGGATTTCCCGGAACTGGCCGATCTGGCGGCGCGGTATAATTATAAATTCAACCTGGTTTCCAACGGATGGCTGTACAGGGAATATCTCCCGGTCCTGGAGAAGAACCGGGAGAGCCTGGAGATCATCAAGTTCAGCCTGGGCGGGGCCACGGCAAAAGTCCACGACGAGGTCCGGGGCCGGCCCGGCTCTTTTGACAAAATAATCGAAGCGGTCGGATTTTACAGGAAAAAGGGCCTGCCCGTCGGCGTGAGTTTTACGGTGGACCGGCGCAATATGAGCCAGGTGGAAGAGGCCGCCGACTTATGCGCCAGGGAGGGCGTGCTGGCGCTGAAATTCATTAATATGATCCCGTATGACCGGTCTTTGTCGCCGGTCAGCCTGGATGAAGCGGCCAAAGAGGAAGTGCTGGGCAGGATACAGAAGATCCACGACAAATACGCCTCCAAATTCCTGGTACAGGTGTCGCACGGCTTTTACTCCATCCCCGGCG
>CAZJUL010000430.1:0-2518 GCA_964549095.1 uncultured Elusimicrobiaceae bacterium | reverse complement strand
AAATAATGCCGAAAAAAATAATAGCGTTGGCTTTTTGCCCCCTGGCGGCCGCCGGCAGCGCCTGGGCCGGGCCCGCCGTACAGGCGACCACGCCCCTGGAGAACGCCGCGCAGGCCTACGGACAGGGCCGGACGGGTACGGCGCTGGACATCTGCCTTGAAGGCCTGGAGGCGAATCCCGCCGACAGGGCCCTCTACCTCTACGCGGTGGACATACTGCCCGAAGAGCGCTCGAAATACGGCGCGCTGCTGGACGCGGTGAACTCCAGGACCCCGGGCGCCGCCGCGGACTACGCCCACTTCCTGGGCCTGTGCAAGATCTACCGGACCACCGGGCGGCTCACAGACGCCCTGCCCAACTGCAAAAAGGCCCTGTCGCTGGAACCGACGCTCTGGCCGGTATACCGGGAGCTGGGCCTCACCTATTCGAAAAGCGGCAACCGCAGGAAAGCCGCGGAATACTTCTCCCAGGGCGTGGAGATCTCCTCCGGCAATTACCAGGCCCATTACCACCTGGCCGCCGAGTATGAAAAGGCCGGGGACCGGGCCGGCGCCATGAAGCATTACCGCAGGGCGCTTGACCTGGCAAAAAAATCCGCGGGGGCCGCCGCCAGGACGGATTCGGACATGATCGCCGGGAGAATAAGGCGCCTCGGCGTAAAGAAAGAAACCGTCAGGCAGCCGGCGAAGCCGAAGCCCGAACCGGTCAAACCGGCCCCGTCTCCGGCGGCGCCGAAACCCGCCACCTTCGAAGCCTGCGCGCGGGACGCCGCGGAAGCAGAGAGGAACAACGAGATCGCCGCGGCGGCGGAGAAGCTCTCCGCCTGCGCCGCGCTGGCGCCGCAGAACGCGCGGGTGCGCTATGACCGCGCCAACCTGCTGCTCCGGCTGGGCAAGTACGAGCCCGCCGTGGAAGAATACCAGCGGGCGGCCGGCCTGTTCGTCAAGAACAGCCCGCAGGCGCCCGGCGGCCAGCCCGGGGCCGGCGACAGGTCCCTGGCCGCCTCCTGCCACGTAAAGATAGCGCAGACCTGGGACAAGCTGGGCGACAGGGAGAAAGTGATCTCCCATTACCAGAAAGCCCTGGACATAAACAAGAACGACCTGAACGCGCTGCTCGGCCTCGCGGCCGCCTACGAGGCCAGGCCCGACCTGGCCGCCGCGGCCGCGCTCTACCAGCGGGCGCTGAAAGCGGATCCCGCCAACGCCAGGGCGAAGGCCCGCCTGGAGGAGCTGAATTTCGGCCTGCTCTCCGACGCCGAACTGCTGGCGGAGCTTAAAGAGCGCAGGGCCGCGGACGCCGCCAAGACCGAACTGTCCGAAGAGGACCGCGAGACGGTCAGGAACATGCGCGAAGCCGAAAGGCACGGCGCGGTGGATTTTTTAAAAAGCAAGATGCTGCTGATGCGCGGCTTCACGGTGTCCAGGGAGACGCAGGCCGGGACGAAGCTCCTGCTCACCCAGGCCGGGTTCAGGACCTACCACGGCCACCTCACCCGCGACGCCGTGCAGCTGTTCGAGAAGAAAGGCATCCGGCTGCAGGACGTGTTCGTGCTGAAAGATCTGAAAGGAAAGCCCATATTCGACCCGGCCGGCAAGCTGACCGGCGACGGCATGACCGCCTACTGGCAGGCCAGGGACGGGGCGAAGAGCTGGCTGCTCCCGCACGAAGCCCCGCCCGCCCCCCCGGATGCCGCGCCCCCCGTGAAAGAAAAGGACCCGCCAGAGGTGGGCCGCGCGGAGAGGGACGGCTACAGGGAGATCTCGGAGCCCGAATATTCCTGGCTGCTGCAGGCCACCGAGTGCCCGGAGCTGACCCTTACCGAAAAGCCCAGGGAAATACTCCGGGTGATAAAAGGACCTGAACACCTGCGCTATTTCCTCTGCTACATCGACGGCGCCATCTGCGCGATGAAAGGCACTACCAAGCTGGCGCTTTACGTGGAAGGCTACCGCGCCGGCGACACCAAGCTGTCCAAAGGCAACCGCTCCACCGCGTTCTTCGGAACCGGCGCCGTGGAAAAGAAGCGCTTCTGCCACAACGGCAAGATCTGGATGGGGGACTGACGCCGGCGTCCTGCCCCCCCTGCCCGTTTCCTTATATATACGGGCCTACCGTTACGCCGGCCGACAGCCTGGACCCGGCCCCTATTTCCCTGCAGTGATGCAGACCACCCCGACGGAGGTCAGGACCGCGCCTATTAATTTTACGGTCGTGGCCGGCTCCTTCATGAATACCGCCCCGATTACGAAGCCCAGCAGCGGCGTCAGGCCGAACGCCACCGGCATCACGCGGCTTAATTCCCCCGCCCCCAGCGCGGTATAGAAAAACAGCATTCCCAGGGAGCCGGCCAGCACGCCGCCGCCCAGGACCAGGTATAAGAGCGGCGCGGTTCCCGCGCCTGAAAGCGCGCCCCAGCGCGGGTAGCTGGCCGCCCCCAGCACTACCAGGGCCGCCGCGGTCCGGATCGTAATGCCCAGGATCGGCGGCAGGTTCCCCAGCTTGAGCCCTTTTTTTT
>CAZJUL010000429.1:0-2523 GCA_964549095.1 uncultured Elusimicrobiaceae bacterium | reverse complement strand
ATTCTCCAGCGAAACGCCGCCGAAGAGCTCCATGGTCCACTTGAACAGCAGCGTGTTCCCGGCCCCGTACTGCATGTAGGTTTCGGCCAGCGGCTTCCCCAGACCGTATTCGTTCAGCGGGTTCAGTATCTGCCCGATATGGTTGATCTGTCCCCGCCCCATCACCTGGTGCGCGTATTCGAAAGCGTTGTCCTGGTAAAAAGACTTCACGGACAGCAATTTCGGATGGTCCAGCGTTGAGCCGGACCCCTTCAAAGTTTTAGCCCAGTCCCGCATTTCCGCTTCCTTTATCTTTACGATCCCGTCCAGCCCTTCTTTCGCCGCTATCCTGGGATGGGCCTTCAGCTCGCGGGCCAGCGCTGGAAGTTTCGCCAGGTAAAGGTCGTTTTTTATGAACTCGCCGTCGACAAGTGTTTCACTGTACAATTCCCGGTACTCGTTCATCAGCGGCACCGGGCCGAAGAAAAGCCGCAGCGGCTCTACCGCCAGGGCGCAGAGCATAACGAACAGCAGCAACAAGGCTGACCATTGAACCAGCCCGGCACGGGCGGATCTTTGCTGCGCGGCGCCGGCGCCGGATAAGGCGGGCGCGGGAACAAAGACATATACAAACAGCGCGGTAACGCCCATTCCCAGGCACAGGAAGATGTAGTTGAGCAGCCCGCTTTCGTAGGGATGAAAATATAGCCGCGCCCAGGGCTTTATCCCGGCCAGCGCATCCCCCATGAACTTCAGCTTGAACACGTCCGCCGACTTCCAGAAAATGACGGACAGGACAAGCGCCCCCAAAACCGCCAGGGCCGCCCGGAACAACACGAGCTTGGAACCGCTTTCCGGCCTCATAAGTTAAAAATTGATCCGTTCTTTTTCCACCACGAGCGGCCGCTTGAGGACTTTGGTGTGTATGGAGCCGATGTACTCGCCGACAATACCCAGGAAAAAGAGCTGCACGGAGAACATGAAGAACAGCCCAATCACTATCGGCGCCACGCCGAGCGAGAACTCCTGCCAGTAAGCCAGCTTGTAGACCAGGTAGGCCAGGGCCACCAGCAGGCTGGCCAGGGACAGCGCGAAGCCGAGGAAGGTGGCCACCCTGAGCGGCACCTTCGAATAGTTCGTCAGGCCCAGCATCGCCATGTCGTAGAGGGTGTAGAAATTATTCTTCGTTATCCCCCATTTCCGGGCAGGCTGCAGGTATTCCACGCTGGCTATCTCGAAACCGATGTCGGCTATGAGGCCCCTGAAATACGGGTACGGATCGTCTATCCTGCGCAGTATCTCCACCACCTCGCGGTCGTAGAGCCCGAAGCCCGTGAAGTTCTCTATATGGCGCACTTCCGAGATACGGTTCATCAGGCCGTAATAAAGCCTGCGGACGCCGAACATCAGCCCGCTTTCGTCGCTTTGCGTTTTCACGCCCACCACTATCTTATTACCGGCCTCCCACTTCTTGATGAACTCGGCTATCAGCTCCGGGGGGTCCTGCAGGTCGGCCACCATAAGTATCACGGCGTCGCCTGAAGCCTGCAGCAGGCCGTAATAAGGGGACCGGATATGCCCGAAGTTCCGCACGTTCCGTATCAGCCTGACCCTTTTATCGGAGGCGGCTATATTTTTGAGCAGGCCGAAGGTTTCGTCCTCCGAAGCGTTGTCTATGAAGATATGCTCGTAATCATAGCCGCCTATCGCCGAGAGCGCGTCTTTAACGGCTTTATAAGCCCTTTCCACGTTCAGTTCTTCATTATAGCAGGGCATCACAATGCTGATCTTTTTCATGGTCGTCCCCTGAAAACCAGCCGGGAATTTATAACGTAAGACACCAGCGCCATCGGCAGGAGCAGCAGCGCGCCGGCCGCGTACATATTGAAACCGAGAAGGCTCAGAACTTTGAGCAGGCCCACGTTCAGCAGGTAGATAACGCCATAGCCCGCCACGAATTTAAAGACCAGCATGTTGTCGCTGCTCTTGAACACTATGGAGCCGGTGGTCTTGAAATTGAACAGCACGCCCAGCAGCGTTGAAACGAACACCGCCAGGGAGTAATGGAACCCGGCGAAGATCAGCGCCGCGAACAGGGAATAGCCGAAAAGGGTGTTCAGCCCGCCCACGGCGAGAAAACGCAGGAACCTGTTGTCCCAAGCCCGTTTCAGCACGATAGTCTCCGCCATAGGCGCTCAGCCGCGCAGTTCGGAAAGGGCGGCCAGCGCCTCCGCCTCGTCCAGGTCGGTCACGCGCTTCATCAGCCAGCTGTCCACAGCCATCACCAGGGCCAGCTTCGCCCCGGTGCGCTTCTTGTCTTTCTTCATGCCCTCTACCACCGCCGCGGCGTCGAACCCGGCGCGCGGCGCGCCCCCGGGCAGGACCGGCATAAGGAGGCGCTTTCGCATAAAAGCTTCCGTCTCTTTCGACAGCAGGCCCCTGCGGCGCGCGGCTATATTCGCCAGCAGCATCCCGTATACCACGGCCGTGCCGTGCGGCACCGCGAAATCAGTGGCAGACTCTATGGCGTGGCCGAAGCAGTGC
>CAZJUL010000428.1:0-2528 GCA_964549095.1 uncultured Elusimicrobiaceae bacterium | reverse complement strand
CACCGGCAAGAAGCGTAAAAAGATCCCCGTCTACGAATATTTCGCCGTGGTCCCGGCCAAAGCCGGCTTTTTCGTGCTGAAGTATTGCGCGCCCAAGGATATAGCCAAAACCGGCGTCAAAGCCTTCGAGGGCGTCCTCGACTCCTTCGTCCCGCTGGTGAAATAAGACCGCCCTTCCGCGCAGCGCCGGCCCCGGGCAAACCCCGGGGTTTTTTATTGTTATAATGTAAACGGGAAATCCACAGGCAAAAGGAAGCGTTTATGCCGGCTAAAAAGATCGAAACCGAGGCTTTGGATATCGCCGCCGTGGCGGCGGAAGAGAACCTGAAAGCCCTGTTCAAAAAAAACTTCGCCGAAGAAGCCGCCGAATTCACCCCGCTCAAAGGCGACGCCTCCGCCCGCCGGCTCTTCCGGATAAAGAGCGATAAGCGCTCGGTCATCGGCGCCGTCGGCCCGGACAAACTGGAAAACAACGCCTTCCTGGAATTTTCGAAGCAGTTCCGGAAAGAAAAAATGCCGGTCCCGGAAATATACGCCGAGGACCCTTCAAAGAACATCTACCTGGAAGAAGACCTGGGCGACCTGACCTTGTTCGGCTTCCTGACGGCCGAACGGACCGGCCAGGATTTCCCGGAAACCGCGCTGGCGGCGTACAAAAAGGCGCTGGACTGGCTGCCCCGCTTCCAGATGGAGGCGGGCCGCACGCTGAATTACAGGCACTGCCACCCGCGCGCCAGCTTCGACCGCCAGTCCATAATGTGGGACCTGAACTATTTCAAGTACTACTTCCTGCGGCTCTCAAAGATCCCCTTCAACGAGCAGAAGCTCGAGGATGATTTTAACACGCTGACCGCCTTCCTGCTGGAGGCGGACTCGGACTATTTCCTTTACCGCGACTTCCAGTCCAGGAACATAATGCTGCGCGGCGGCGAGCCGTTCTTCATAGACTACCAGGGCGGCAGGAAAGGCGCGCTGCAGTACGACCTGGCCTCCCTGCTCTACGACGCCAAGGCCGACATCCCGCCCGAGGCCAGGCAGGCGCTACAGAAGTATTACCTTGAAAAAGCCGCCGTGGACAAGAACAAGTTCATGCGGCATTTCCACGCCTTCGTCTATGTCAGGATAATGCAGGCGCTGGGCGCCTACGGCCTGCGCGGCTTCTACGAGGGCAAGGCGCATTTCCTGCAAAGCGTGCCTTACGCCGTGCGGAACCTGGAATGGCTGCAGCGCAAGGCGGAAGTGCCTGTAAAGCTGCCGGAGCTGAACCAGATCTTCAGGCGGATGGTGGCGTCCACCTACCTGCGCCAGTTCGGCGCGGCCAAGCCCGGCCTCACCGTCAGGGTGCAGAGCTTCTCCTACCGCACCGGCCTGCCTTCGGACGAAAAGGGCCACGGCGGCGGATTCGTCTTCGACTGCCGCTCGCTGCCCAACCCCGGCCGGGAGGAAAAATATATGCCTTTGACCGGCCGCGACGCGGAAGTGATCTCCTATCTTTCCAACGATCTGCGGGTGGGGGGATATCTTGAAACCGTGTTTAAATTGATCGACGGCGCCGTGGAGAATTACCTTTCCCGGAACTTCACCGACCTGATGGTCTCTTTTGGCTGCACCGGCGGCCGGCACCGCTCGGTTTACTGCGCCGAGAGCCTCACAAAGCACCTGCAGGAAAAATACAAGGTCCGGGTGGAGCTGGCTCACCGGGAGCTGGACGCGGCCGCGGGAGCCTTATGAAAGCGATGATACTTGCCGCCGGCCTGGGCACGCGGCTGCACCCGATAACCCACGGCATTCCCAAGGCCCTGGTCAACATAGGCGGCGTGACAATGCTGGAGGTCATCCTGAAGCGGCTGATCGCGGCCGGCGTGACGGAAGTGGCGATAAATACCCACCACCTGAGCGAAAAGATCACCGAATTCCTTACCGAGAAAAAGAATTTCGGCCTGAGGATAGAGCTGTCCAGGGAGAATTTCTTCCCGCTGGAAACCGGCGGCGGGCTGAAAAAGATCTCCTGGTTCTTCGGGGACGGCAAGCCCTTCTTCCTTTATAATTGCGATGTTTACACCGATATGGACCTGGGCGCGATGTACAAGGCGCACCTGGAAAGCGGGGCGCTGGCCACGCTGGCGGTGAAGGAAAGGCCCACTTCCCGCCCGCTGCTCTTCGATTCCGACCTGAACCTGCAGGGCAGGTTCAATTCCTCCGAGAACGTGTACGAATGGGCGGTCTGCGAGGTGGAAAAACCCCTGAGCCTGGCCTTCAGCGGCGTGCACGTGATCTCGCCGGCGATCTTCAAGCTTATGACCGAGGTCGGCGTCTTCTCCATAATCACCGCGTACCTGCGGCTGGCCGGCGCCGGCTCCAAGATAAAGGGCTTCAGGATGGACGAGGCCTATTGGCAGGATATCGGCAGCGTGCAGCGGCTGGATGAACTGAAGCGCTATGTGGCCGATACCGGCGTGAAGATTTAACGGGTCAATAAGCCGGGTTCGCGGGGTCCGACGGGGGTTTGGCTCGTCAGGCACGGCTCA
>CAZJUL010000427.1:804-2532 GCA_964549095.1 uncultured Elusimicrobiaceae bacterium | reverse complement strand
TTATCGCGCCGGCCAGTATGGAACCGGGCCGCACGCCGTTCACGCCCACTGAAGAAGCGACTACCGTATTCGCCAGCGTGCCCGCCGCCAAAGCGCTTACCGCCACCTTGTCAGCCGTAGCTATCTGCGCCAGCTTGGTGTCCGCTATCGCCGCGGCCGCATTGATGTCGGCGTTCACTATCTCGCCGTCCTTTATCTTCGCCGAAGTCACGGCGTCGCCGCCTATTTTTGATTCGGTAACGTTCGCGTCAAGGATCTTGGCCGTGGTCACGGCGTCGCCCGCTATCTTGGCGGCGATAACAGAATTTATGGCCAATTTGGCCTCAGTAACGCTGCCGTCCAGGATCTTGCCGGTCGTAACGGAATCAGCCGCGAGCTTGGACGAGCTGACCGCGTTCGCCTGTATGGAATTCTCATACACGGCGTTCACCGCCGCCGAGGAAGCTATCACGTTCGCGCCCAGGCTGCCCGAAGACGCGAGCTTGGAGATCTCTATCGCCGCGGCCGCGTTGATGTCGGCGTTCATTATTTCGCCGTCCTTTATCTTCGCGGAGGTAACCGCGTCCGCGGCCAGCTTGGCTTCCGCCACGCTGCTGTCGGCCGGGACAACGCCGGTCAGGGCCGAGCCGTCCAGGCCGGCGAAATAAGAGGAGGTCAGGGCCGGAATTTTACCGTCCGCCCCGATTATGCCTACGCCGCTGGCGGTAATGCCGCCCGACACGGACAGCGTCGCCGCTATCACGCCGTAATCGGACCTGATGGTCCCGGCCACATCCAGCTTTTCAACGGGGGCTTTGCCGACGCCTACTTTGCCTGAGCCATCGAGCAGGGTGACCGACCCGGAAGCGGAAGACCAGGGGCTGTTGTTCCCGGAAGCCAGCGGGCTCCAGGTGGAACCGTCGGAAACGTATATGATACCGTTACCGGAATTATAATATACCGAACCCGCGCCGTTGGCGGCCGCGGAGGGAGCGCTGGCGAAATTGCCCAGCCTCAGTTGGGAAGCTGATATATACACATTACTGGAGAACACTATTGCTCTCTGATCGGTGGTATTGAAAGCGCTGGCCGCGTTCATGACCAGGGTGCCGGTCATCACATCGCCGGCCTTGAAGACTTTTTCATTCGTGACTATGCCGGTCAGGGCCGAGCCGTCGCCGTAATACTTCGCCGCGACCACGGTGCCGAGGGGCGCGTTGATGCCGGAGCTCAGCGTCAGGCTGTAGCCCGCTTCATCCTTACCGGAGACCGTAACGCTGCTGGAGAAGGCCTTGGGCCCGGTCACTGCCTGGGCCAGGCCGCCGCTGGACCTCACGAAATCGGAAGCCTGCAGGGAATTCAGGGTCAGGGCGTCGGCCGCCGCCACCAGGTTGGTCAGGCCGGAGCCGTCGCCGTAGAATTTCGCGCCGGCGCTCAGGTACACGTGAGAACTTATCTGGACGCCGCCGTACTGCGCGGCCGCGGCGGAGGAGAGCTCCACGCCGGCGGAGAACTGCTGGCGGGCGGCCGACACGCCGCGCTCGTCGGTAACGGTCAGGTTGCTGGAGAAGGTCTTGGCCCCGGCCACGGTTTCCGCGCCGGCCAGGTGTACCACCAGGGCGTCGGTGGCCTTAAGGGCCAGGTCGCCGGCCAGGCCGACTATGCCGCCCTGGGGTACGGCGGTCAGGCCCGCGCCCGCGCCGTAATAGGTGCCCGCGTGAACGTCGCCGCTGCCGTCCACCCTGAAGA
>CAZJUL010000427.1:0-794 GCA_964549095.1 uncultured Elusimicrobiaceae bacterium | reverse complement strand
GATCTCGCCCGCCGCGCCGGTCACCCCGAAGATGGTCCCGGAAGCGCTGGCGCTGGACACGTGCAGCTTGTAAAGCGGGGTGGCGGTGCCGACCCCGACCTTGTCGCTGTTGCTGACCAGTATGACATTACCCGAGGCGCTGGACCACGGGGAATTGCCGCCCGCGGCCAGGGGGACCCAGGCCGAGCCGTTCCAGTAATTGATCAGGCTGGACTCGCTGTTATAGACCAGCGAGCCGGCGCCGAAGCCGGCCGGCAGGCCGGAGGTGGCGAAATTGGCCAGCTGCAGCTGGGAAGCGGTCATGGCCACGTGCGTGGAAACGACCACGGAGCCGGAAGGCGAGCCGAGGTTGCCCGCGGAAATGGCGTACGGCGCGGACAGCAGCCGGGTCCGGGGGGTCATGGGATCGTCCGAGCCCACCTGTACCTCCAGGTACCTGCTGTCCGAGGCGAAAACGGAGGCCGGCAGGGGCGTAACGCCGCCCAGCGCCACGCTGAAGATGCCGTTGTCGGTGGTCACGCTCTGGGTTTCGGACCAGACCAGGCTGCCGCCGGAGGCGGCGTCGTAGATCCGGAAGGCTACGCTGTAGCTTCCCAGGAGCGGGTTGCCGATGTTGTCGATCAGTCTTCCCTGGTAGTTCAGGTAGGCTGGGGCCGCGGCGAGCGGGGCGGCGGCAAAAAGCGCGAGCAGGATTACCGAGCAAAGTTTTGTTATCAGGTGTTTCATAGCAAACCTCCGAAGAAATGAACTGTCAAATTTTTGTAACTGGACCGACTTCCGAATTCTGTTAGTAG
>CAZJUL010000426.1:741-2535 GCA_964549095.1 uncultured Elusimicrobiaceae bacterium | reverse complement strand
ATGTGGCTGCTGTTCCTCACCGCCCCGGCCGCCAGCGCGATGTACATGAAAAAGCGGCACGTCTTCGGCGTGGCGCTCGCCGCCGCCGTGCTGATGCTGGGCATCTATCTTTACAAGGGGATGGCTTTCGCGATGTCGGCGGACGCGGAGGCGCTGCCGTTGGCGCAGGCCTTCTCCCAGGTGATGGCCAACACCCAGCACTGGGGCATGGCGCTCACGCAGGCTATCTTCATAATTTTCTTTTCCCTGTTCACCGCGGCCATGACCGAAATGACGCTGAAGGTGAGGGACTCGCTCCGGTAGCGGCCGGTAATCCTGAACGGCGGCGCGAATATTTATGGATGTCCTGGGCAGATTAAGGGTGCTCTTCTGGGGGCTTGTTATAAGCCTCTGGGGCCTCTTCATGTACCAGTACATCAGCGACGACATAAACATGCCCAGGATGAAGTTCTCCAAAAACCCCCTGGGCACTTTGCCGCAGGATTTCAAAACTGTCAGGAAGCAGTACCCGCCGCCGCCGGTCAGGCCGCCCGTCTTCACCGGCACGCAGGACGTCACCGGCCGCACGTACACCTCCGGGAACATGCTGCAGCCCCTGAGCAAGGGCCTGGACATAAAGGAAATACCGGCCGGCACCGGCATAATGCCGGAACACTCCCCTGATGAGAAGACCGCCGCGGGCCTGATAGCGGAACGAAAGGAAGAATCCTATCCGCCGGCGCCGCCGGGCTTCGCCATGCAGGAGACCCGCCACTTCGTGGTCTATGAAGAGGGCGAAACGGTTTCGCAGGAGCTGGCGAACACCGTGGAAAGCCTGCACGGGAATATTATGCTGGACCTGGTCGCGTTCTCGCCCTGGACGCGGGAAAAGCGCGTGTTCATATTTTTCACCGGCAACCAGGACACCTACCAGCGCCTGACCGGCAGGCCGGCCTGGTCGGCCGGCGCGGCGTCCCTGAGCGAGAGGAAGATCTATCTTTTCAAAAGCGACGAGGCCATGGGCATACTGGCCCACGAGCTCACCCACATCTATTTCGACAGCTTTTTTTCCGGGCCGGTCCAAAGCCCGCTCTGGCTGAGCGAGGGCATAGCCACCTACATACAGTCCGAAAGGGGGCTGTCCACGCCCACCTGGCTGGCGCAGAAGCTGGCCGCGGTGGAGAAAGGCGGGGGATTCAAGCTCTCGGACCTGGTGCGCATAGACAACATGCAGGGCGCCGACGAGGACAATGTGCGGCTCTGGTACGCGCAGTCCTACAGCGTGGTCCGGTTCCTGATGAAGCTGAAAGCCGGCGACGCCTTCTACCAGTTCTGCAAGCGGCTGAAGGCGGGGACGCCGACCCACCAGGCGCTCTACCAGGCCTACGGCATGCCCTACAACAAGCTCTCCTCGCTGGAATACGCCTGGCGCTACGACCTGAAGACCGGCAAGATCTCCGACCTGAACCGCTGAGCCGGGACCCGCAGGGATATCATATATAAGGAATGGTCACGACCAGCGCCGGAAAACATAGGCGCGCGCCAGCAGTTTGAGGGTGTGCAGCTTATTGGGGATCCTGGCGATGGACCGCAGGAAATGCAGCGGCCTGCGGTGATAGAACTCCCTGTAGGCCTTCGAGCGCAGGCGGCTGAACTCTTCGTCGGGGACCGCCGAGAGGTTCACGGAGAACATGAAGTAATCCCCGCGCGCCGCGCCGTCCAGGCGCGCGCCGCTTTTAGCCGCTTCCTCGTAAAGCTCGGTGTTGGGCCGCGGCGTCACGTAGAAGAAATTCGCGTAGTGGAACGGCAGGGCCC
>CAZJUL010000426.1:0-731 GCA_964549095.1 uncultured Elusimicrobiaceae bacterium | reverse complement strand
AGACTCTGGAGGAGATGGAGGCGACGATTAGTTTCGGCAGGTCCCTGGCGAAACTTATCGTCGCCTCCATCTCCTCCAGAGTCTCGCCGGGGAAGCCGAGCATGAAGAACCCCGCCACTGAAATGCCCTGTTCGGCGGTGAACCGCACTATCCTGGCGGCCTTCTCCAGGTCGAGGTTCTTTTTTATCTGCTTCTGTATCCTGGGCGAGGCGGATTCTATGGCGTAAACCGCCATGTGCGCACCCGCCTGCTTCAGCTTCAGGATAAGCTCTTCGTCCATCCTGTCCGCGCGGAGGCCGTTCGGGAAGGAAATGTGCAGCTTTATGCCGCGGCGGACTATCTCGTCGCAGATCGACTTGGCGCGCGGCAGGTCCAGGTTGAAGATATCGTCCAGGATCTCTATCTCTTCCACGCCGTACTTGCCGACCAGCTCCTCTATCTCGCCCAGCACGTTCTCCACGCTCCTGAACCTGGTCTTCTTTCCGAAGATATTATGGCAGTAGGTGCAGCCGTACGGGCAGCCGCGCGAGGTTATCAGCGGGGCCGTCCTTTCGGACACTACAAAGGGATTCTGTGAATGCCTGTTCCAGAGATGGAAATATCGTTCGATATCCGCCAGCTCCCAGGCGGGGAAGGGGATCTCGTCGATGTTGTCGATGAAGGGCCGGGGGGGATTCAGCACGGCGCGGCCGTCCTTTTTGAAGCCGAGGCCGGCTATGGCGTCCAGGGGC
>CAZJUL010000425.1:2168-2541 GCA_964549095.1 uncultured Elusimicrobiaceae bacterium | reverse complement strand
TGTTTCCGGATTGGCCTTCTGCAGAGTGCGGAACCGGTTCTCGCTGTTCATGAAGTCGGCGACCGAGATGGTCGGGGCTCCGCTGTCCAGCGTGAGCGGGTTCTTCCCCTGCTTGCGCAGGTCCGGGTTGTACCTGTAGAGGATCCAGCGGCCGGAGTTCACGGCCTTCTTCTGCTGGTTCATCCCTTCGGTGGTATTGATGCCCTGGGCTATGCAGTGGCTGTAGGCGATGACTATCGAGGGGCCGTCGTAAGCTTCGGCTTCCGCCAGGGCCTTTACGGTCTGCTGGTAGTTGGCGCCCATTGCGATGCTGGCCACGTAGATGTTGCCGTAGGTCATGGCTATCATGCCCAGGTCCTTCTTCGGGAGCGGC
>CAZJUL010000425.1:0-2158 GCA_964549095.1 uncultured Elusimicrobiaceae bacterium | reverse complement strand
AACAGGGCCACCGCGCCCAGCGGGGTGGACTTGGACATCTGCCCGCCGGTGTTGGAGTAAACTTCGGTATCCAGGACCAGCGCGCGCACCTTTTTGCCGGAGGCCAGCACGTGGTCCAGGCCGCCGTAGCCGATATCGTAGGCCCAGCCGTCGCCGCCGAGTATCCAGACGGATTTCTTCAGCAGGTAGTCGGTGAGGGTCAGCAGCCGGACGGACTGTTCGTCCTTCAGCTGAGCCAGGGCTTTCTTAAGGTCGGCGATGCGGCCGCGCTGCTGCTCTATGGCCGCCCAGTCGTCCTCTTTGGCGCTCAGGATCTCATCGGCCAGCTTCGCGCTGTTCTTCAGCGTGGCGGCCTTAAGCGTGGTCAGCAGTTCCCTGGCTTCCTCGCGCAGCTTGTCGTAGGCCAGGCGCATGCCCAGGCCGAACTCGGCGTTGTCCTCGAACAGCGAATTGGACCAGGCCGGGCCGCGCCCGTCTTCGCGGGTGCAGTAAGGAGTGGTCGGCAGGTTGCCGCCGTAGATGGAGGAGCAGCCGGTGGCGTTGGCCACGGTCAGGTGGTCGCCGAAGAGCTGGGTGAGCAGCTTCACGTAGGGCGTTTCGCCGCAGCCCTGGCAGGCCCCGGAGAACTCGAACAGCGGGCGCACCAGCTGGCTGCCCTTCACGGTGTAGCGGTTCACCTTGGCGGAGCCGGTATCCTTGAGGGCCATGAAGAACCTGAAGTTCTCCCGCTCGGTCTCGCGCAGGGAGAGCTGGTCGTGCATGTTGATGGCTTTTTTGCCCGTTTCTTTGCCGTCCGCCTTTTCCTTGGCGGGGCAGTTGTAGACGCAGGCGCCGCAGCCGGTGCAGTCCTCTATCGCCACCTGCGCGGTGAATTTCAGGCCTTTCAGGTCGCCGCGGCCTTCCGCGGATTTAAAGGTCTTGGGGGCCTTGGCCAGCTCGGCGCCGTCATAGGCCTTGATCCTTATCGCCGCGTGCGGGCAGACCAGCGAGCAGAAGCCGCACTGTATGCAGAGGTTGGCGTCCCAGACCGGGGACTCCAGCGCGATGTTGCGCTTCTCGTACTGGGAGGTGGCGGTCGGGAAGGTGCCGTCCAGCGGCATGGCCGAGACCGGCAGCTCGTCGCCGCGGAAGGCCATCATCTCGCAGAGGGTGTTCTTCACGAAGGGCGGGAAGCCCTCCACCGCGCAGGTCCGGGAGATCTTGGAGGTCGCCTTGTTGGGGTACTTTACCTCTTCGATCGCGGCCAGCGTCTGGTCAACGGCGGCGAAGTTCTTGTTGACCACTTCCTCGCCCTTTGAGGCGTAGGTCTTCTTGATGGATTTCTTGATGGCGGCAATGGCTTCGTCCTTCGGGAGCACGCCGGAGATGCCGAAGAACGCCGTCTGCATTATGACGTTCACGCGCCCGCCCATGCCGGTCGCCTTGGCTATCTCGGAGGCGTTGATCACGAAGACCTTCAGTTTTTTAGTTATTATCTGCTGCTGCACTTCTACCGGGATGTGGTCCCATACTTCCTTCGCCGCGAAGGGGCTGTTGATCAGGAAGATGGCGCCCTTCTCGGCCTTGTCCAGCATCTCGTATTTTTCCAGGAAGCTGAACTGGTGGCAGCCTATGAACCGGGCCTGATAGACCAGGTAAGGGGCCTTTATGTAGTTCTTGCCGAAGCGCACGTGCGAGACGGTCATGGAGCCGGCTTTTTTGGAGTCGTAGACGAAGTAGCCCTGCGCGTAGTTCGGTGTATCCTCGCTTATGATCTTGATGGTGTTCTTGTTGGCGCCGACGGTGCCGTCGGAGCCCAGGCCGAAGAACAGCGCGCGGAAGACTTCCTTGTCCTCTATCGCCCATTCGCGGTCGTACTCGAGGCTGGTGCCGTTCAGGTCGTCCTTTATGCCCACGGTGTAGCCGTTCTTGGGCGTCTTCCCGGCGAGGTCGTCGAACACGCCTTTGGCCATGGCCGGGGTGAATTCCTTGGAGCCGAGGCCGTAGCGGCCGCCGACTACGACGGGCATCTTCTTCAGCGTGCCGGCCTTGTAGGCGTTGGCTACTGCGGTGACCACGTCCTGGTACAGCGGCTCGCCGATGGAACCGGGTTCTTTGGTCCTGTCCAGCACCGAGATCTTCTTGACGGTCTTGGGCAGGGCGGCCACCAGGTCTTCCT
>CAZJUL010000424.1:279-2545 GCA_964549095.1 uncultured Elusimicrobiaceae bacterium | reverse complement strand
AAGCTGATTCAAGGCTCCGTCAAAAGGGCTTTCGCTTCCTTTAGAGAAATTCCCGGCTTCTTCGCTTCACGCGCCTTGGCGGCGCGCAGGTCCCGCAGGTCCCGATAATCCTCCAGGGCCTCCTGGACCGCCAGAAACTCCTTGTAGGGTAAAACGACGAAACGGGGTTTACCCTTTTCGGTAATGAATTCAGGGGTTAATGTAATTTCACTCATCTACGTCTCCGATAGGCTTTGTCGCGGCGAACTACTCGATAAACCACGACGCGCCGCTCCTAGTATAGATTCCATTATTCCCCAGTTCGGCGCTTCGTCAACCCTGAGTTCCTTGAGGCCGGGCTTGGGGCGCACGTCATAAAAATGGGCCGGCTACGCCGCCCGCCTGATGCCGGGACTGGACGCCTTCCGTTTTTCGGCGCGGCGCTCGAAGAAGTCTTCGTAGCGGCCGGAGAGGCGGCAACAGCGCAGCGCCAGGATGGCGTTGGCCCCGCGGACGGTCCAGTGCATTCCGGCGCGTTTCAGGCGTGCGCCCACCGTAATTTTACAGCCCGCCTCCACCACGCCGCTGCTGGTGCAGAGCCCCATCTGCCTGAAGCGCGGGTAATCCATGCGCTCACGGTTGTTTTCAAAATACGTCACGCATTGCGCGGCCTCCACGACCCGCGCGGCATGCATCCTCAGTTCTTTCAACACCCGGTCGATCTTTCCGGCATCCAGTTCCTCGCAACGGGCGTGCGTCCAGGGCCGCCATAGGTCGCTTTTTTCACCGAAAATCGCCTTGCCGGTTTCGTGCAGCCGCTCCTTGACGTGGAAGCGGTCGAGAATCTGGATGGCCATGGGGAAGAACAGGGAGAACAGGTTCCAGATCCAGGCCGCTCCGTCCCCCAGGGCGACCTGGCGCTTGGCCCGGTCAAAGCCGCATCGGGCGGCCTCCCTTTCCACGCGCCGGGCGAAGGGTGAAAGGTCGTCGTCCGTGTCCTTCATGGCCGCGCTTTCGATGGCCGCGTTGTAGCTCACCGAGCCTTCGTCCCGGACGGGGACGCCGTCCTTGTCGCGCCCCTCGGCGCTGAAGACGCAGACCAGCTTGGCCTCGCGGCTTTTCGACGTCCCGTCCTCCTGCTTGCCCGGACGGCCTTCAATTTCCTCCCGGCGCATCGGCGTCGCGGTGCCGTCCAAGGCGGCGTACATGGTGGGGGCGATTGCGTCCTCCGGCGCGGGCGCCACGATCTCCCGTTCGTCGGCGGCGATTTCCTCCCCCAGGGCCTCGGCCGTGCGCTCCACCGTCTTGGCCGGGACGGACAGGCCGGACAACTCCCGGAGCAGGCCGCTCCCTTCCTCGAAGCTCACCGCGGCCCCCACGGCGCCCACCATGCGCACGACGCCGGGCGACAACCCCGCGTCTTCCAGGCCCAATGCCCGGTCGCGGGGCGCGAAGCCGTGCCCGCAGGCCGCGCAGTGATACCAGGCCCGCTTCAGCGTCATTTCGCCCAGAACCGTCGTAAAGATCTTTTCCCGACGGCCCCGGTATGCGGCGACGCCGCCGCAGGCGCAGGGTAGGCTCGGTCCGGCGTGGTCCGACTCGTCCGCGTTGAGGCGCTTGGCCAGGGCGCGGGCGGCCGCCCGCAGGGCGTTTCTCTTCGCAGCCGTCTCGACGGCCTCGAAGTCGATCCGGTCGGCCGGAATGTTCCCGGGGATCAGCCGCGCGGCTTCGAGCCGGATTTCCTCTTCGATGGATTCGATGAGGTTTTTTTTTCAGCCGCAGCCTCCGAGGCGGCGGCCAGACGGACCCGGCAGATCTCCTCGTTGACCGCCGTGAGTTCCCGGCAGAGGCCGCGGAAACGATGATATTCGGCGATCTGCAATCCGGCCGTCCGCGCCTCTTGGGCCGGAATGACCTGGGTGATCGTCTTCCCCTCCGCGCTGCGGGTGAGGGAGAATGACGGTCCATGTCCAGGGTCGCCCGGGTTTGCGCAGTGACAGCGCGGTTTTCCGCAGCGGCGGAAGCGTTCGACAAGGGAGCCCTGACGGAAGTCGCCCAGGGATTGCAACTCGGCCATGACGTGTAATCGTCGGGCTAAAAGCGAGTCGAGATCGGCGTGTGAAACGTGTGCGGGCATGGGTTCCTCCAACCTGACAGTTAGTAACACTGTCAGATTATCCGGCCGAAACCCGACCATGTCAAGCCCCTTTTCAGCCTCTCATTTTTGAGACGTACACCCTCCGCTTCAGGAAGCTTTGACATTCCGACGGAGTCGATAAATAATGAC
>CAZJUL010000424.1:0-269 GCA_964549095.1 uncultured Elusimicrobiaceae bacterium | reverse complement strand
AAAATATACCTCGGCAGGACTCCGTCCGACTGGCGATTAAGGTAAGCGGCCCACGTGTCGGCTGCGGTCGTATGTCGGCTTCCGACCTGGCGGAAATCGTCAGGCGGGTTCAGCAGGGAAGCAGTTTTGTTGTTGATTCGATAAGCGTCCTTGACGATGAAATGAGCAACGACCTCGGAACGTCCTTTTGGCAATCGGCTTCCCTAGATGAAATGGTGGAGCAACAAGGCGTGCGCGCCCGCGACGGCTTCGACGACATAGACAACCCA
>CAZJUL010000423.1:0-2547 GCA_964549095.1 uncultured Elusimicrobiaceae bacterium | reverse complement strand
GAGCCGTCCGCCGCCGGAGGCGGAGATGAGTTTTTTTCCGATCTCCGCGGGGGAAAGCACGAAGTCCGCGCAGCCGGCGACGGCGGCCGAATTAGGCATACTGGGGTGAGCCGCGGTGCTCACGTCCTGCGCGAAAGTTGTTCCGCCGCTTTCCTTGATAGCTTTCAGGCCCGCTGTTCCATCCTCTCCCTCTCCCGACAAAAGAACCCCGACGGCCTTTTCCCCCTGGTCGGCGGCCAGCGAGCGGAAGAAGCTGTCTATAGGATTGCGCCAGTCGGACTTATGTCCGGATGAAGAAAGATGGAGGATCCCATCCTTTATCAGCATCGAGCGGTTGGGCGGAAGGATGTATATCCGGTCGGGCATGACCCTGTCGCCGCTTTTGACTTCGTTGACCGGAAGTTTGGTGATGCGCGCCAGGATCTCGGACAACTGGCTCTTGTATTGGGGCGCCAGATGGGGCACGAGCACGAACGCCATGCCCGGCGCGGGAGGCAGGGCGCCCAAAAGATCGGAGAACGCCTTGAGCCCGCCGGCGGAAGCGCCGATGGCGGCTATGAGGAAATTACCGGATTTATTAATTCTTTTCACATGCCCCCTGGATAACTATACAATGTGTGACGCGCTCCGGGCAAGGAGAGAATTATTTATAAAATCCTGTCGTTAAAACACCCTTATCATGACCGCTGATATTCCCGATTTTAGCCGGCACATGACAATTATACCCAATGGGGCCGCTGCTTTCTAATGCGGATCTTTACGTACTCTTATACGTAGTATTACTGATATAGCCGCGCCGAAATACCGGGGATGAACTTACGTTTAACGGGTTGATCCCCTATAATGGGCTCAATAGTCTACGGTCATAAGATTTTTTACGCTTTTTACTCCGTTGACGTCTTCGACCAGTTTGCTCACAAGGGCCTTTTCCGCGTCATTCCCGGCCCTGCCTCCCAATGTCACCACGCCTTTATCGGCGCTGACGGAAGTTGTCAGGGCGCTGGTCGAACGGTGAAAAAGCAGCGCCATCCTGATCTGGGCGGTAATGGAAGCGTCATCGATCTTCTCTTTGGCCGTCTGCGGCGCATTTTTAAAATCCATGGACACTGTCATTTCATTTTTCACATCTTTAACGCCTTCGACATCCCGGGCATATTCGGTCGTAAGCTCTTTTTGCGCCTGACTTTCGGCCTGGCCGCCCAGGGTTACCACACCCTCTTCAACTTTAACTTCAGTTTTCATGGCGCTAACGCTTTTATGGAACATAAGAGTGATCTTCACCCTGTCGCGGAGCCACGCATCCGAGTTCGCGGAGGGAAGCGAGTTTTTAACCACCAGCATATTCTTTACGCTCTTGACTCCGGGAAGTCCGACTACGGTTTCCTGGGCTAACGATTGGTGGAAGTTTTTGGCGACTATCCCGGTAAGCGTGACTGCGCCGTCTTTTGACTCCACCCTGACATCATCGCCCTTAAGGTAGGTCATGAACACATATGACTTCCTGGCGGACGATTCTATGCGGCTGTCCAGCTCCGACGCGTATAAAGAAACGCTGACCGCCAGCAGCGACGCCGCTATCGCGATCCGTGGTATCGTTTTCATAATTATTTCTCCTTTCCGGTTTCTGTTTTAATTGGCGGACGCCTGCTCCACCGTCATCCTGTTCTTTACGCTCTTTACCCCGGTTATGTCGCTGATAAGTTTGGTCACCAGCTCCTTTTCGGCCGTATTCCGGGCCTTGCCGCCCACTGTAACCACCCCCCTCTTAGTGGTTACAGTGGTATTCAAAACGCTGGTCGAACGATGGAGCAGCAACGCCATCTTGACCTGGGCGGTAATTGAGGCGTCGTCTATCTTTTCACCGGCGGTTTGGGGCGCCGCTTCAAAGGTCGAAGCCACGGTCATCTCATTTTTTACTTCTTTGACCCCGTCTACATTCCTGGCGCACTCGGTAGTCAGATCCTTCTGCTCCTGGCTTATAGCCTGGCCGCGCAGGGTCACCGTGCCGTCTTTGACTTCGACATCCGCCTTTCCTACGCTCAAACTTCTATGAAATAAAAGCGAGATTTTCAATTTGTCGCTGAGCCATGCGTCAGAGTCCGCGGTGGGCGGGCCGGTGACCTCCAACCTGTTATCCACGCTCTTAACACCCGGCAGGTTCATTACGGTATCATTAGCCAATGACTTATGAGAGTTCGCGGAGACGCTCCCTGTCAGGGTCACTGCGCCGTCCTTTGACTCCACCCTGACATCATCGCCCTTAAGGTAGGTCATGAACACATATGACTGCTTAGCGGCCAATTCTATGCGGCTGTCTATTCTGGACGCGCTCGCGGGCGCGCTGAGCGCGAGCAGAGCCGCCGAGGCCGCAAACATCAACCAGGGATATATTGATTTCATGACACGTTCTCCTTTTATCGTTCCGCCGGAATCAGTCCGCTCACACCACCTCACGCCTTTCGGACCGGCGGGCGCTTCTGAGATATAACACTTGGGCACGGCCCCTCTGCCTTAACCCGCAGGTATTGGATCTCAACACTCCCGCTG
>CAZJUL010000422.1:0-2547 GCA_964549095.1 uncultured Elusimicrobiaceae bacterium | reverse complement strand
CCCCGATCGCGATGGATAAGGGTCTGCGCTTCGCTATCCGCGAGGGCGGGCACACCGTAGGCGCCGGCGTCGTCGTAGACATCATAGAGTAGGAGGATCCAGGATTTAAGGCCAGGGGTTCGGGCCGGTTTTCCCGGCCCCGTTCCCCGGGCTGCCGATCTTAGAGCGAATTATGAGCGACAGAATTACTATCATCCTCGGCTGCACGGTCTGCAAGAACAAGAACTATCATTTCTCCAGGCGCAAGAAAAAGGAATTCAAGCTGGAGATGAAGAAGTTCTGCAAGAAGTGCGGCAAGAGCACGGCGCACAAAGAAGTTAAGTCCTGATCCCGCGCGGCGCGGCCGGGCGAATTTGACCACTGGGGGCGTCGGTTAACTGGTAAACCAGCGGTCTCCAAAACCGCAACTGAGGGTTCGAGTCCTTCCGCCCCCGAGTGGAACTTTCAGGACAGGCGGCGGGAATAAAACTTGGACGGTGCTGAAAAGCTTATGGACAAAATAACAAGCTTCATCAAGGAAGTGTACCAGGAACTGACCAAGGTCACCTGGCTTTCGCGGCAGGACGTTATGCGCTCCACCGTGGCGGTCAGCGTGGTCGTCATCCTGGTGGCCATCTACGTCAGCTTCGTGGATTTCGGCCTCAACCTGGTCATGAAAAGCATTCTCGGAGGTCGCTAAATGGCAAAAGGGTGGTTCGTTATCCACACGCGCACCGGTTTCGAGGAGCGCGTGAACAAGATGCTTCAGGGCAAGATCGATTCCAACGAGCTCACGGGCAAACTCTTCAAGGTGCTCATACCTACCGAAGACGTGATACAGGTCCGGCACAACAAGAAAGAAGTGCGCAAGCGGAAATTTTTCCCCGGCTACGTCCTGGTGAACCTCGAACTGGACAACGAGACTTACTGGGCCATCAGGGGCATACAGGGCGTCTCGGGCTTCCTGGGCGACCCCAAGCCGGTGCCGATGGACGAGAGCGAGGTAATGCAGATACTCGAGCTGGTCAACGCGGCGGGGGCCGAGAAGCCCAAGCCGGCCGTGCAGTTCGAAAAGGGCGAGAACGTCCGCATCGTGGAGGGGCCGTTCAAGCACTTCATGGGCGTGGTGGAAGACATCAACGAGCAGAAGGCCAAGATAAAGGTCACCGTCACGGTCTTCGACCGCCCGACCCCGGTGGAGCTGGACTTCCTGCAAGTCGAAAAGGTCTGATAATTTAAATTAAGCAACGGAGAACACAGTCATGGCAAAGGTAAAACAAGTAAAAGTGATGATAAAGCTGCAGATCCCGGCCGGCGCCGCCAACCCCGCGCCCCCGGTCGGCCCCGCGCTGGGACAGCACGGCGTCAACATCATGGATTTCTGCAAGCAGTTCAACGAAAAGACCCGCAAGCTCGAAGCCGGCGTCACCATCCCCGTGGTGGTCACCGTTTTCGAGGACAGGACCTTCACCTTCATAACCAAGATGCCGCCGGTGTCGGCGCTCATAAAGAAGGCCGCGGGCCTGGCGAAGGGCTCGGGCGAACCGAACAAGACCAAGGTCGGCAAGCTCACCATGGCGCAGGTGGAAGAGATCGCCAAGACGAAGCTGGTGGACTTCAACACCAAGGACGTCAAGCAGGCCATGGAAATGGTCAAGGGCACCGCGCGCTCGATGGGCGTGGACATAGCCGAATAACGGATTTCCGGCGCGTGCCGGGGAACGAGGTAGCGGGGCCTTCCCGCGCACGAACCTCGGGGGCGTAAAGCCCTGGAAAAAACAAGGAGAAAACAAAATGGGAAAGAGACTGGAAAACACCAAGAAGACGCTGGACCTGAACAAGAAATACAAGGTCGAAGAGGCCGTCGCGCTGGTAAAGAAGAGCGCCAACGCCAAGTTCGACGAGACCGTCGAAGTGCATATTAAGCTCGGCATAGACGTGAAGCAGTCGGACCAGCAGGTCCGGAGCGTGGTCGGCCTGCCCCACGGCACCGGCAAGTCCAAGAAAGTGGCCGTCATCGCCAAGGGCGAGAAAGAGAAAGAAGCCCAGGACGCGGGCGCCGAGATAACCGGCGGCGCGGACCTGATAGAAAAGATATTCAAGGGTTTCATGGAATTCGACGTGCTGGTAGTGACGCCGGACATGATGAAGGACGCGGCCAAGCTGGGCAAGGTGCTCGGTCCCCGCGGCCTGATGCCTAATCCGAAGAGCGGCACCGTCACCTTCGACCTGGCCAGGACCGTAAAGGAACTGAAGGCCGGGCGCATAGAGTTCAAGGCCGACGCGCAGGGCATAGTGCACGCCCCGGCCGGCAAGGCGTCCTTCCCGGAAAAGAACCTGGTAGAGAACGTGCAGTCTATAATAGACGCGGTCATGAAAGTGAAGCCGTCGTCGTCCAAGGGCGTTTACATGCAGTCGGTATTCGTATCTTCCACCATGGGGCCCGGGATCCCGGTAGACGCGGCGATCAAAAAGCTCTGACACCTGAATATCCGGCCCGCGGATTCCGCGGGCCGGGTCTTTAAAATACACTAGGAGGCGAGGCATGCGAAAACTCGGCGCTTTTGC
>CAZJUL010000421.1:0-2550 GCA_964549095.1 uncultured Elusimicrobiaceae bacterium | reverse complement strand
TTTAAAACACTCATGGCAAGCTTAACCTGACACGCCAGCCGGCGCCGGGCTCCCAGGTTATACCCCGACACGGACCGTCGCCGGCTCTTTAAATATCCGCATATCCATATATACGGATATCCATATTCCTTGACTTTCCCCTGTTTTATGATACAATTAACTTAGAATGTAAGATATTTGCGTATGCCTAACAACCTACATAGTTATAAAGAAACATCTGTACGCCTATACGCAATTGCGGAAGGGCAGGGTGGTTATTTCACCCCCAAACAGGCGGCGGCGGCGGGTTTCCGCCGGGAAAACCATAGCTATCATGTACAGATGGGTAATTGGATCAGGGAGCGCCGCGGCATTTATCGTCTGGCTAAGTTCCCCACCGCCGAGCGGCCGGACCTCATGTTCTGGTGGCTCTGGTCGCGAAATCACAATGACGAACCACAAGGCGTCTATTCGCATGAAACAGCCCTGAGTATTTATGATCTTTCGGATATCAATCCGGCCAGGCTGCATATGACCGTACCTCGCTCTTTCCGGCGAAGGGGCACCCCGTCTAAACTCCCGGTCCTTCACCGCGCCAACGTGCACAAAGACGATATCGGTAAAAGATTCGGCGTCAAAGTAACCCGGCCGCTTAAAACTATCGCCGATCTTCTATCCACCCGCACAGTCCAGCTGGACCATATGCAGCAGGCGGTAAAGCAGGCGTTCCAGCGCGGGCTCATTACCCCCGCGGAGCTGGCGCGCAACCGGCGGGTTCCCCCCGCTATCAAAAAAGAGATCGAGCAGCTCAGGGGAGACCAATAATGGATAAGAAGACGTATGCCAGCCCCACAGCGTTCCGCCGTGCCTTAGAAGACCGCCTAAAACAAAAAGCAAGAAATGAAGGTTTGGACTTCCAGCGTCTTATGCGGGAGGTATCTTTTGACCGCCTGTTGGCCCGTCTGTTCGCCCGGAAAGACGCGGCCTGGATACTTAAAGGCGGCTATGCCCTGGAATTACGGATGAAAGAAGCCCGCGCAACCAAGGATATCGACCTGGCCCTACGGCATTCCCTGGGCGCGCAAGAAGACGTGCCTCTTAAAGCGGCTATCCTTAAAGCGCTCTCGGAGTCCGCGGCCCGTGATCTGGGCGATTTCTTTTCGTTTAATATCGGCGAAGCAATGCTGGACCTGGATGCGGCGCCCTACGGCGGCGCCCGCTTCCCTGTCGAAGCCCTCCTGGACGACCGGACATTTGTGCGCTTTCACCTCGATGTCGGCGCCGGCGATGTAGTTCTTGGACCATTTGATATTACCCACGCTCATGACTGGCTCGAATTCGCCGGCATACCCGGCGCGGAGTTCCCCACTATTTCGCGAGAGCAGCACTTCGCGGAAAAGCTTCATTCTTACACCCTGCCGCGCGAGATGCCGAACTCCCGCGCCAGGGACCTTATTGATATGCTTCTGCTCATCGGCTCCGGCAAAATGGATCGCGCCAAGGTCCGGCTGGCGCTGGACGCTACTTTTAAACGCCGCAAGACTCACCCTCTGCCGGCATCCCTCACCCGGCCGCCCGCCGCATGGGCGGCACCCTTCATGGCGTTGGCCGTCACGTGCAGCCTGCCCGGTGATCTGTCGGCGGCGTATGAAGTCTTAAACTCCTTCTATTCCAGGCTGCCGGCATAGATATCTATATACCCGTATATACAGATATCCGCCCTTGCCAAACACTCAAAGAAGCTGTCCTGGGGACCAGGCGCTGCTTATTACGCGGCATTCAGCGCACTGAACAATTTGTATTTAGGGCGAATGATCTTTATCTTACCAGCACATTTTCACAACAGTTAAGCCGGGCGCCTCTCTTAAGCATCTGTATATTTGGATATATAGATATCCCCCCGCCAGCTGGCGCCCTGTTCGTCTTCGACCCATAAAAGCGAACTCCCTCCTTCAATCCTGTAACACTCCCGTCGGACCGCCTTTTACAAACTGCGCCCATAGTTCGCATATTTAGTAATATACGAACTATGGCCACATACCAATACAAGCGCGAACCCCTCACCAACGCAAACGCCGACCGCCTGGCTAACGCCTGCAGCTCCGGGATCGAGAAAGTCGTTATCTCAACGCTGCTCGATACCGGCCTGCGCGTTTCGGAGCTGGCCGGCCTCACCAAAGAAAGCATCCTCTGGCAGGACCGCCGGCTACTCGTCTACGGCAAAGGCGGCCCGTTCGGCAAGAAAACAAAACGCCGCATTGTGCCGCTCACTGAGCGCGCTTTTACCGTTCTCTCGCACTATTTCTCGCTCAACGACACCTTCGGCTACACCGCCCGCGGCATCCAGAAGATCGTCCGGCGGGTCTCCAACCGCGCCGGCATCACCCAAAAGGTTTCCCCTCATGTGCTTCGCCATACCTTTGCCGCTGCCTGCGTCAAGAAAGGCTTAAGCACCCGCTATCTCCAAATGTTTTTAGGCCACGACCATCTATCGACCACGGAGATTTACTTAAACGTCTCACCGGAAGACGCCTGCGCAGATTTCAAGAAACGTTTTTAACTATGGGAAAG
>CAZJUL010000420.1:0-2574 GCA_964549095.1 uncultured Elusimicrobiaceae bacterium | reverse complement strand
GTCAGCCACCACCTGCTGCCCGGGCTGCACTTCCACCGCCTTCACGGCGTAAGTGTTCACCTTGAAAGTAAAAAGGATCAGCAAGTAGCCGGAGACCAAACCGGCGAAACCGAGGATATTAATGTAAAGCGGCACTTCAAACCCGCGCGCGCCGCCGTCCATTGCGGTCACGACGATCATCCAGACATAGAAGACGAGGTTGGCCTCTATGATCGCTTTATCCCAAAGCACTTTGGCCTTCAGCGCCGTCAGCAGCCTTTTGCTTAGCAGGTCGGGATTATATTTCCGCAGCCAGGGCACCATTCCGACGGACCAGGCGGAGTACAGCGCCAGGTAAAGCCAGGCCTGCGCCCAGTCGAACCGGCCGCCCAGTAAAAAAAGCGCCGCGCCCATCAGCCCTATGCTGACGGCGATCTTGAAGTAGGCGGCTTTAAGCGATATATCTTCCGGCATGGCCTTAAGTATAATATATTATAACAATTGCGGAAAATATTCAGTTCGGCAAATTCCGCGGTCAGGTCGAAAAATCTGTTTTTGCTATCATTGATCGGGCGGGCGTTGTTCTGTAATGAAGATTAAAAGGAAAAAGAAACAGGCGGAACTCCGGACTGCGGAAAAAACCGCCTCCTTGCCGGAGACGGTCCCGGCCGGGCGTTATATCGCCCCCCTGCTGTTCGCCGCCGCCCTGATCGCGGCCGCCGGCGCGCGCCTCTACAAACTCAATTTCGACCTGCCCGAAGTGGTCTGGGCCGACTCTTTCAAATTCATAGACCAGGCGGCTGGCATGGCAGCGCGCGGGGATTTCCAGCCCAGCCTGCTGCAGTTCCCCGGCCTTTACCCCGGCGCCCTGGCTATACTGTACCGCATCCTTGACCTGACCGGGCGCGCCGGCCAGGTGCTGGCCGGGCATTACCTGACCGCAATTTTCGGTATCGCGGCCGCCGCGGCCTGCTGGCTGCTTGCCGCCCGGGCGGGCGGAGGGTTAAGGGCGCGTTTCGCCGCGGCCGCCCTCGGCGCCCTCTGCCTGCCGGGCGTGATCTATTCCCGCACCTGCAGCACCGACTGCGCCCTGGCTTTTTTCACCGCCTGCGCGCTGGCCCTGCTCGCCTCGCCGCCGAAGGGGCTGGCGGGCTTCGCCGCCGCCGGCGCTTTAGTCGGCCTGGCCGCGGGCACAAAATTCACCGGGCTGCTGCTGCTTCCTTTCCTGGCGGCGGCCGCGGCCTGGTCCGGTTACAGGGA
This sequence comes from uncultured Elusimicrobiaceae bacterium, assembly GCA_964549095.1. Taxonomy (GTDB): domain Bacteria; phylum Elusimicrobiota; class Elusimicrobia; order Elusimicrobiales; family UBA9959; genus JAHJSU01. The sequence goes on along the minus strand of CAZJUL010000420.1, from coordinate 1,335 downwards.
GCGTTCCTGGAGCGCCGGGCTGGTCCGCGGCGGGGTAGGCCTTACGGCGGCGGCGGCCGTGTTCCTGATCGCCACGCCTTACTTCCCGTCGCTCGCTGAGCAGTATGTACACCGGATCCGGATGGAGGCGCAGTACCAGGCCGGCGGGATGGTGGGCCAGTTGAACGCTTCGCCGCTGGACCTGTTCTTCTCCCGCACCCCGGCGTGGGAAACGCCTTTCCTCGGCACTTCGCTGGCCGCCAACCTCGGCTGGCCGCTGCTGGCCCTGGCCGCCGCCTCGACCGCCGCCGCGCTGGCCCTGCGTTTCGGCCCTTCCGCCGCGTTCCTGGCCGTCTGGGTCATCTTCTATCTTTCCACCCTCGTACTCCCGGGGCACATAAAAACCCCGCGCTTCCACGTGCCCGCGCTGCCCGTAATCTACGCGCTCACCGGCGTCTTCATCGAGGCGGCCTCCGCCCGTTTCGCCCGGCTGGGCCGGCCCGTTTTCGCGGTCCTTTTATGCGCGGCGCTGCTCTTCCCCGCCGTGAAGACCTACGGTTACCTGTCCGCCCTGTCGCGGCCCTCGACCAATTCGCTCGCCCGGGAATGGGCGAAGGCCAACCTGCCGCCGGACTCAATGGTTTTCATAGCGCCTTTCTACACGAACGACCTGCTGGAGCTGCCGTTCCGCTTCTTCAGCATAGAGGACGCCGGCAAGCGGCTGTACGGCCGTCCTCATCCCGGCGTGCCGCCGCCCGAGGTTTCGCCGCCCTACACTGCGCAATTCGCCCGCGACCTGAAAGAAGGCGGGGTGCGCTACCTTGTGATGAACTCCTGTTTTAACGGGGCGTTCTCCCCGGTGCCGGAAAACCTGAAGTATTTCCCCGCGGCCACCGCCGGCTACGCCGCTTTCATGAAAGAGCTGGAGGGCGGCGCGGAACTTGTCTGGTCAGCCGCCGGGACAGGCGCAGGCCGAATGGGCCCGGATATAGCTGTCTACCGGTTTAAATAGTAAAGTTACACCATGTCGAAGAAAAAACACGCGAAGCAGGCGGCGGCTGTCCCGGCGAAGCCGGAGCGCGGGCTTTGGTCCCGCGCTCTTGAGCTGGCGCAGACGCCGGCCTGCGCCGTCATCACGGGGCTCTTCGTGCTGGCCTGCGTCTTCTTCGCGACCGCTTATCCGCTGGAAGACCTGGACATCTGGTGGCACCTGCGCACCGGCAAGCATATTTTCCAGACCGGCGTCATTCCCCGCACCGACATCTTTTCCCACGTCATACACGGCCAGCCCTGGGTCACTTTCGAATGGCTCTCGCAGTTGTTCTTCTACAGGATCTGGGAGCCCTTCGGCCCGCT
>CAZJUL010000419.1:0-2594 GCA_964549095.1 uncultured Elusimicrobiaceae bacterium | reverse complement strand
GAAGCTGGGAGATGCGGCGGGCCTGGCCGTCATAAACGGGATAATAACGGACGTGCCGGCGCAGGGCCCCGTTGGCAACACGGCCCTGGTGGAGCTGAAGATAATCTCCCAGAACAAGATACGGGAGCACGCGATAGAGGCGTACGCGCGGATCAAGGATAAAAAAGCCTCGGAGTTGCTTTTCAAGCTGAAGAACGACACTTACGGTTCCATACGGGACGTGGCCGCCCGTGAACTTTCCCGGCTGGGCTATGCGGATGAAATGGGGCAGTTCCTGGCGGCGCTGGAAAACGACGACGAAGCGATCCGGTACGCCAGCGCGAAAGTCTTCGCGGATATCTGCAATTCCGACGCGGTCGAGCCGCTGACCGCCCTGCTTATGAAAGAAAGCTCCGCCCGGGTCAAAATAGCCGCGCTGGACGCGCTGAAGTGCATGGACGGCCGCAAGGCCGCGCTGAACGAGCTGCTCAGGCTGGCGGACGACGCCAATCCCTCGATACAGTTCAAGGCGGTAGGGGCGCTGAGCGCGATACGCGACATAAAGGTTTTTGAAAAACTGAAGAAGATGTACGGCGAAACCACGGACCTGGGCCTGCGGGTCGCCATGCTGCGGGGGCTGATGAGCGGGGGGAGGGCGCCGGAGAAGGACCTGCTGGACCGGGTTTTCGCCTCCAATAACCCCGACGTGAAGACGGAAACGCTGAAGGTGCTGGAGCGGATGACCGAGGCGGAAGCGAAGCCGTACCTGCGCGACGCGCTGGGAGACCAGTCGGCCGGCGTAAAGCTGGCGGCGGCGCTGCAGATCCTGAAAAGGTTCGCGAAGAGCGGCCGCGCTAAATAAGCGCCAGATCGTGTTATGAGGAAACTACTTTATATACTTCCCGCCCTGCTGCTGGGGCTCGCCTCCGCGGCCCCGGCCGCCCCGCGCCCCAAACACGCGGCCAGGCTCTCCCCGCTGTCGGATTCCCTCCGCAAGGTCGTAAAAAAGCCGGACGCCGCCGCCCGCGCCGCCTTCCGCAATTTCGTTTCAAAGACCGGCAACACGCAATGGCGCGTGCGGTACAGCCCCAAAACGGCGCTCCCCGAGGCCGTGGTGGGCGGAAAAACCGCCAGGTATCCCGGCGGCCCCGAAGCTGCGGCCGCGGCCTTCCTGCAGGACAATAAGGACCTGTTCAAAGTCGACATCTCCCAGCTTAAGCTGTCGCTTTCTAAGACCTTTATGGGCGTGACCCATCTCCAGTTCTCGCAGGTCTATAATTCCCTGCCCGTCGAATTCGCCTATGTCCGGGTCCACGTGACGGCCGCCGGGGAAGTGACCGGCTGCCAGTCGAAATTCGAGCCCGAAATAAAAGTCGCCGCCCAGCCGTCCGTCTCCCCTGAGCGCGCCGCCGCGGCAGCCGCGGCCGACGCCGGCTTCAGGGCCAAGCCGGCCAGGCCGGAACTGGTCATATACCCCGACCCGGAGGCCGGCGGGGCGCTCAAGCTGGCCTGGAAGACCAAGGTGCGGGCGGCCGACGGCGCCAGCGGGATCTGGATCTATTACGTGGACGCCGCCGACGGCAGGGTCCTTTTCAAATACGACGACCTGCGCTACGCCTGCGCGGACAACACCAAGGCCCACGGCACCGTTTCAGGCACGGTCTACGACATCTCCCCGCTTTATTACGGCAACAACAGCGTGGACACCGCCTACTGGTTCAAGCCCTCCGTGCGGCCCATAACCAACCAGTACGTCTGGACCAGGAGCTACGCTGACAAAGTGGTCACAGTGCCGCTGAACTCGACCAGCGCCGAGTACTGCGGAGCCCTGAGCGGAAAGGTGTTCGCTTCGCTCAAGGGCCCTTACTTCGCCGTCACCAATTTCAGGGGCCAGAGCGCGCATTTCGACAACGGCGGGGGCGAATGGACCTCCGCTTCGACTTCGAAACAAAGCCCGCACCCGTACGAGAATTCGATGACCTACCCGGCGTACAGCGTGAGCCTGACCAACACCTGGACCGACAACGGGTGGGAATTGGCCAAAGTGATGCCACACTTCGCGGCATCGCTGTCTTCCCCGTTCCAGGTGGGGGATATGGACGTCTGGGGCACGGTGCTGGACTGGGACGAGGTTTCCGTAAAGAACGGGGCGGGAAAGACGATGGGCGTCTATACCGGGAAGAGGACCAGCCCGTTCTACGGCGCGGCGGTGGAAGGCCCCGACTACTCCCTGAACCTCAAAACCGACGAATCCGGGGTCTACAACGGCTTTTCAGTAGACCGCTCCGACTACCTGGTGCTGAAGACCAACCCGTCCCAGAACAGCGACGGCACCAGCTCCTTCGTCTGGTCCACCATGACCGTCAACACGGCCGGGCTTTTCTATATGGACTCGAGCCTGGGCTCGATCAACGCGCTCGACGAAGTGAACGCTTTCTACCACCTGAACAAGATGCGCGACTTCATAGGCACCATGAACAAGGATCCGAACAACGGCGGCGCCGCGGCCGCGGACCTTTCGCAGCAGGTGACCGTAATGGTGCACGCCCACGGGAACAGCGACAACATCTGCCCGCCCGGCATCACCGCCGGCGGCGACTGCGTGGGCGGAATGC
>CAZJUL010000418.1:0-2603 GCA_964549095.1 uncultured Elusimicrobiaceae bacterium | reverse complement strand
CAACCTGCACGGCCTCTGGAAGGCCGGACTTAAATAATGGAACCCGTGCCGGCAAAAGCCCCGCACGAAGATTTCAAATCGATCTGCGGCGCTATTTCAAAGCTTTCCTACGGGCTTTACATCGTTTCAGCCTCCGACGGGGAGAAGCCCAACGGCCAGGTCGTGAACACGGTCTTCCAGCTGACGGCCTCTCCCGCGCGGCTGGCCGCCAGCCTGAACAAGGCCAACCTGACCCACGCCATCGTGGAAAAAAGCGGCCTTTATTCCGTTTCTGTCCTGTCGCAGGACGCGCCGATGCCGTTCATCGGGCTGTTCGGCTTCAGGAGCGGGCGGGACCTGAACAAGTTCGAAAAGACCGCCTTTAAAACGCTGGGCGGCTGCCCGGCCGTCACGGAGAACGCCCTATCCATCGCCACGGTCAGGGTGGAGAAGGCCGTTGACATCGGCACCCACACGCTGTTCATCGGCGAGGTGATAGCGGCGGAAACGCTGAAGGACGGGACCCCGCTGACCTACGAATATTACAAAGCGGTGAAGCACGGCAAGACGCAGAAGAACGCCACGACCTTCGTGGCCGACGAAGCGAAGAAGTAAGATCACCAGTACCGGAACAGGAGCCAGAACATGAAAAAATACGTGTGCAAACTGTGCGGCTATATCTACGATCCCCAGCTGGGCGACCCCGACAACAACGTCCCCGCCGGCACCCCGTTCGAAAAACTGCCGGACACCTGGGTCTGCCCCCTCTGCGGCGCGGGCAAAGACGAATTCGAACCGGAAAACTGACACCCCGCGGCGGACAGCGCGAAGGCACAAAGAGAAGGCCCCCCCTTCTGATTTGTGCCTTTGCTTTTCCCCCCGCCGCAGAACCCCGCCGGCGGACAATTTTGTATCATATAGGCGGGAATTATTTTTCAAATTTACGGAGGATTGCCATATGAAGAAGCCGCTGTTCACGGTCCTGGTCCTGACCTGTTTTGTGCCCATGAGCTTCAGCGCGGCGGCGGACGAAAAGCTGTCGCCCGCCCATGAAAAAGCCGGCGCGCTCAAGCAGTCCGCCGATACAATGAAGGACAGCGACGGTTCCCCGCTGCCCAACGAACCGGTAAGCGAAGAGCCCGGCCACGACCTGGGCGGCGTGACCGGGACGAACATCGACATGAAGGTCTACGACCACGCCGTGGCGGGGGCCATTAACGGCGGCGTAGCGTGGGGTTTCTTCGACGAGGCCGCGGGCGCGGCCAGGCTTACCATGCGCAAGTACGGGCAGGTAATCAGCGCCGAGTTCAAGAAGCAGGCCGACGGCTCCCTGGGCGGCGTCATCTCCAGCGCCGACGGCGACGCGCAGCGGACCACCTCCATCTTCCTCGGGAAGGTCGACGGGGCGAACAAGAAATTCACCATGAAGCTGAACGGCGAAGAGATAACGGTAGCGATAACCGCCGAGGGCATGAACGGCGGGCATTTCGTCAACCCCACCTATTCCACGGTCATAGCCGGCAAGCCGGTGAGCTACCGGATAGAAGTAGAAGGCTGCTTCGGCTATTCCATCAACATGGCGATGATAATGATCGGCGCCTACGCGCACTGAAAACGCTCCACGGCCGGGGACATACCTCGCGGCGAGGTGTGTCCCCAATGCTTATTTGCTCTCGCCATAGAGGCAGTCGGCTTCGCGGTTCTGGCCGTTGCGGTCGAAGAGCTCGGCTAGGCGGGACAGGCCCTCTTTGTCGCCGGTGAGGTCGTACAGGAAAATGGAATAACCGGCCCTGAACAGGGGCTTTTTATCTTTCAGCCAGCCGAAAACGCCCCGGTCGGCGGAATAAACCCCCTGCAAATTGGTGGCTGATACCGCCAGCAGCGGCCTTTTCAGCGAGCAGAGGTCGACGCCGGTACCCTTGAACTCCACGTTGGCCCACCCCGCCTTCAGCGGAAAATACTTTATGCCGTAATACTCCGGCTTCGCCACGCCGAAATAGGACAGGATGACCGGCGGCTCTCCCTCCGACTTAAGATAGCCGCCCAGCGGCTTCAGTCCCTGCCCCCAGTCCAGGTTGGAATCCACCAGGTATTTATACCCGTTAGCGGGCCCGCCGACCAGTTCGTTGAAATATTCCAGATAGTACGGCCCGGTGCGCGCCAGCCCCCAGGCCCACAGGAGGCACAGCGGCGCGAACGCCCAGAGCAGGACCTTTTTCTCTTTCAGGTACGCGGCGCCCAGGCCCGCGAAAACGGCCAGGAAAGGCATGACCGGCATGATATGCCTGAAACCTATCTGCACCTTTGTGACCAGCGCGGAAGCAAAATAAAAGAGCGGCGGCAGGAGAAGCCAGAGGTATTCCCTTTTGAACCTGGCCAGCGCCACGGCCAGGCCCGTAAAAGCCAGCAGCAGCGGGGCCAGGGGCGTCTTTACGGCCAGCGCGAAGGGAAAGTACCACCAGACCCCTTTTACGGAATAGTTTCCCCAGATGAACGACGAGCGGCCCTGGTCCAGCCTCCTGAAGGTCTCGCCCAGCCCGTCGAAATACAGCCCGAGGTCGAACCTGTAGACCGCGGCCACTGTCAGCAGGACCGCGCCCAGGAATACGGCCGCGAACCACAGC
>CAZJUL010000417.1:0-2607 GCA_964549095.1 uncultured Elusimicrobiaceae bacterium | reverse complement strand
CTTGTCCGCCAGCGGGTCCACGATCGCGCCGAAATGCGTGGTCGTATTGGTGCGGCGGGCTATGACCCCGTCGACGTAGTCGGAGATGCTGGCGACGGTCAGCAGGATGAAGGCCGCTATGACGGTCCAGAAGCCGCGTGAAAAGATCAGTATGAATATGATGAGGCTGAGGACTATCCTCATCAGCGTTATGCGGTTCGCGAGCGTCATAGCTTGTCAGGGTCGGGGACATACCTTGCCGCAAGGTGTGTCCCCAATGCTTTTACCTTGCCCTAGTTCTTGAATTCCAGCAATTCGGTCCCTTTAGGCTGGATGAATTTAAAGACGGAATCGTCTATGGGGATATTCCTTTCCACGCTTTCCAGCGTCGTCGTTATGACGGTCTTGTCCACGGTGAGCGACGCCCCGGCCGGGAAATAGTCGGTGGCCGACAGCGTCAGGGAAAGCTTGTAGTTCTGCGTCTCGCTCTTCGGCGTAAAGGTCACGGTGATGTACGGGGACCCCGCGGCCGTGGACACCGCGACGGTGTTCTGCCGGGTGAGCGCCGAGTAATTGCCGAAGTCGAGTATGCCGGAGAGGTTGTTGTTCTGGGAGCTTTTCCAGGCGGCCCAGGAGGTTTTCAGGACCTGGGAGTCCTCCGGCTTGTAGACCCAGAGGTCCGTCTTGTCCGTGTAGACTATCTGCCGCGCCGGCTTTATGTGCTCTATCCTGAGGAAGTCCGGCTTTTTGTAGTCGAGGGCGCCCTCGATGTGCTGCTTCAGGCCCGCCTCGGCGAAATCGAATTCCTGGGTGAAGCGGGCGCGCAGGCTGAAAAGCGCGTCGTCCCATTTCATCAGCTCACTGAGCGCCGCGGCTTCGGGCGACGCCGGCGGAAGCCCTGTAGCCGCTGGCGCCGCGGGCGGGGCGGCTTTGGCGGCCTCTGCTGAAACCGGCGCTTTGGCCTTCCGGGCTTCTTTCGCCTTGGGGGCGTCTTTTGCTTTCGGGGTTTCTTTTTTTACGGGCTGCGCCGGGGCGGCCTTGCCGTCGTCGCCGGCCCGCGCCGCTGCGGCAAAGAGCAGGCAGGCCGCTAGTACCGAGATAAATATTTTCATGACCGGTTCTCCTTAGGGTTCGCGCACGGCCGCGTCGTCGGGCGCGGGCGCCGCGGCTTCCGGCTCGGACTTGGCGTTGGCCAGGTGTGTCTCGATCTTGTCGAAGTAGATCTCCCAGCGGTTGGAGCCTTCCGGCTTGCGGATGAAACCGTGCGTCTCGAGGATGCTCAGGATATTGGTGGCCCTGGCCGACGAGCCGAAATGCGCCTTTAAAAGGTCCTGGGAGACCCTGCGCCTTTCAATGACCAGCCGCAGCGCGTTAAGCAGTTCCTCGGAACTGCCGCCCTTGCCGGTGGCGGCCGCCCCTTCGTCTTCCACCAGGGGCTGGTAATGCGGCTTGGCCTGCGCCTTCAGGAAATCGGCTACCTTCTTTATCTCGTCCTCGGAGACATAGGCGCCCTGCACGCGGACGGGCTTCTGCGCGTCTATGGCGAGGTACAGCAGGTCGCCCTTGCCTATCAGGGCCTCGGCGCCGTTGCAGTCTATGATGACGCGGGAATCGGTCTTCGAAGTCACCTGCAGCGCCACGCGCGACGGCAGGTTGGCCTTTATTACGCCGGTGATGATGTCAGTGGAGGGACGCTGCGTGGCCAGCACCAGGTGAATGCCCACGGCACGCGCCATCTGCGCCAGCCGCTGTATGGCGTCTTCCACCACGTTCTTCATCTGCAGTATCAGGTCGGCCAGCTCGTCTATGACCACCACTATATAATGTTCGGTCGGCTCGCCGTTGGCGATGGCCCACTTGTTGTAGGAGGCGATGTTCTTGACCTTGGCCTTTTCGAATTTGATGTAGCGCTTGTCCATCACCCTGGTCAGGGCCACCAGCGATTCCGCGGCCTTTTTCGGGTTGGTTATGATGGCGACCCTGTCCGGGGTTTCCTTGGGGTCGTAAAGATAGGGAATGTCCTCGTAGAAGGTCAGTTCCAGGCGCTTGGGGTCTATGAACAGGAACTTGACCTCGTCGGGGGTGTTCCTGAAGATGAGCGAAAGTATCAGGGACTGCATGAAGATGCTCTTGCCGCTGGCGGTAGCGCCGGCTACCAGCAGGTGCGGCATCGTTTCCAGGTCGGCCACGGCCACGGCGCCTTCGGCGTACCTGCCGAGGCCGAAGACCAGGGGCGCTTTCTTTTCGTTCAGGGCGGAGCTTTCCAGTATCTCGCGCAGGCAGACCTTGGCCCTTTTCACGTTCGGTATTTCGAAGCCGATGGCGTCCTTGCCGGGGATGGGCGCTATGACCCTTATCGCGCCGGTGGACTTGAGGGCCAGCGCCACGTCGTTTGAGAGCGAGACGATGGAGCTGATCTTCACGCCGGGAGCGGGCTTCACTTCGAAGCGGGTGATGACCGGGCCGGGCTGGACGCTGGAGACGTTCACGGCGATGTTGAAGCTCTTGAAAGTGCTTTCCAGCAGGAGCTTGGAGGAGGCTATTTCCTCGTCGGTGGGGCCGATGAAGCCCTGGTCCGCCGGCTTGTCCAGCAGGGCGGGCGTGGGCAGCTTGAAATTCTTGAAATAA
>CAZJUL010000416.1:0-2609 GCA_964549095.1 uncultured Elusimicrobiaceae bacterium | reverse complement strand
TCCATGCAACCTCGTCTATATTAAACCATGGTTGCACTTCTAAATAGAACCCAGTAAATATACTTATTAGGCCTTTGTACCCAAAATATTAGGGGCACAATGCCTCTTATGGGCGCTTCGATATAAATGACACAATTGTATTTGTCTTGTAAACATCCGTGTAAGGAGCAACTATGAAAAAGACCATCTGTTCAGCCATTCTGATCTTCACTACGGGCGGGGCTTTCGCCTCCGAACCCGTTTCCGCCCTGGACTCCCTTAACAACTCCGCAGGCCTCACGCCGGCCGCGGGCAGCTTAGGCTCCCGCTGGGGAGATATACCCGAACCGCCGCCCCCCACCTGCGTCGGGGACGATTGCCCCGGCAGCGGCGGCGGGAACTGGGGCGGGGATGACGACGGCGGCCAGCCTGCCAATCCTTCGTCCGGCTCCGGATTCAACCCGGCCACGACCTTCGTGGCCACAGTGTGCTCGAACGGGGAATGCTCCAACATAACCGGACAGCAGGCCGCGCAAAAGGTGTCCAACTTCATCCTCAAGAAATATGTCAACGGCGTCTACGAATACGCCGCCCCGGTCCGCTTCGAGTTCCCCCCGATGGCCCGCAACGAGATCGTCAAGCTGCTCGCCAAGCTGGAGGTCCAGATAGTAAAGGAAGTGCACGCGCAGCTCCTGAACGACCTGAAGCAGATAGAGCCTATGGCCTGGGACACACAGGCGGACAAGGACAGAAAAGAGCAGGTCATCAAGAACGACGAAAAGGTGATAAAGAAGTGGAAAAAGGCGGCTCTGAAAGAAGCCAAGACCGGCATTAATTTCAGCACCCTCTACTCCGACAGCCTCAAGTACTGGCTGTTCCTTCCCAACAACGGCGGGCAAGCCTACAGCAACCTCAGCGACGCGCTGCAGGGCAAGGAATGGTACCGCTAGGAACTTAAGAAATCCGCATCGCAGGCGTTAAAGCCCCGGGAGCCCGGGGCTTTTGCTTTTGGGCGACTATGCCCCCTCCCGCCCTCCGGCCGCGCTATTTGCTATTATAAACTTCAAGGGCCGTTTCCCGTGATATGGCGCGGTCTTTTTCCAGACCCGCACTGCCAATGACCGCCTTTATCTTTAATACTGGAACCGGTACCTGTCCGGAGGGAGCGCACACCGATGGAAAACAAACCTAAACACCTGTCTTACGCCGCCATTATCCTGCTGGCGTTCCTGAACGCGGTCCTGCTCTTTCCATTCCTTTATTACTATCTGGGAGGGCTGATCCTCGGGAACAGCGGCGGGAAACTGCTGCTGTATGTTTTCCCGGTAGCCGTTTTCGGCGTCACGGTCCCTTTGTTTGCCGTGTATTTCGCGCTGATAGAAAGCCTGGTCTTCGGCCTCTTGATTTGGCTGCTGTTCCGCAAGGGCGCCGGAAAAGGCCTGAAGGGCTTCCTCGCGATCTACCTGGTCCTGCTCGCCGCCCAGGCGCTCAGCCAGACAGCCCCCGTTTATTATATGCGGCACAAAGCCGAAAAACGCGACCCCGTCGAGCTGGGTACGGTCCCCGTCGACCTGTCCGGCGCGGCCCCGTTCAACACCCGGGATTCGATGAAGAGCCCCCGGTCGCTGCAGATAAAAGGCGACACTATACTCTGGAATGAGCATACGAAAACCTGCCCCCCGTACGACGCGAATGTCTGGGAATTTTTCCTGTTGACCGTCGATACCGCCGCCGGCAGGGGTTCTGTCAGGAACGCGGCCGGCGGGGAAGAGGCCCTGTGGTCGGCGCCAAAGTCCAGCGGGGTCGCCTGCACGCCCGCGCAGATAGAGAACCACATTAAAGACCCTTTTACCCGTGACACGGGAAGCCTCAACTGCAAGCTTATAGCCGCAACCGGCGAGTACGTGGCCATAAGCTACTTGACAGCTTATGCCGGGGGAAAGAAGGGAACATATCAAATATCGGTTGACCGGCTGAGCGACGGCCGTACGGTGTACAAGAAGGGCCTGGGGGAACAGATCACCAACATTCATTGGTCCGGCGGTTATCACAGCGGCAAGATCGCGGGGGACACGTTGTACTACGGTCCCGACAATGACAAGCCTAAGGCCGTTATTAAAGTCGACCTTGTAACAGGGCAAGAAAAGACCATCCTCGAAACCGCTTTGGAAATAAAGGATTGGGACGCCGACGGCAATTTAATCGTCTATTCGGTCGACACCGGAAAGGACCCGCAGGGCTACAACAGCTACCTTTACCTGAAAAAGTTCGAAGAGTGATCTGTAATACGGTGACATACGACTTAATTGACAACGCCTGACAGGTCGTATGTCGGCGCATTACCGCCGCATTACCGGCTCACGGCGCCTCGCCGCAGCTTTTGAGCGCCGGGGTGATGTCCGCTCCGGCCAGGCGCGACAGAGTTTCCCTGGCCAGCGCTTCGTTCCGGTCCTCGGCGGGCTTTTCCCGCAATTCCGTAAAAAGGGTTTTCAATATGCCCGGGTGTTTTTCCACGAGCGATTTGACGAACAGGGCGCTGCAGGCGTAATGGTCCGGGCTCCAGCCTCCGTCCAGCAGATCGGCTTTCTTCGCCGGGGCGCCGCGGCCCATATCCAGCGGGACGTCCCGCC
>CAZJUL010000415.1:0-2613 GCA_964549095.1 uncultured Elusimicrobiaceae bacterium | reverse complement strand
ACCGGCGAGCGCCGCGGCGCGGAAATCGCCGGGAAGAACTTTTATACTGTCAGGACCGCGGCCCTTTACGATTCCAACTCCAAATTCCTCGAATACCTGAAAAAGAACCTCGCAAAAGGCCAGGCCGTGCAGTGTTACACCGATACGGTCTATTCCCCGACCTATTACGCCGACCTCCTGCGCGTGCTGGAGACGCTCCTGGCCGGGAGTTATGAACGCAGGACCTTCCACGCCTGCGGTCCCAGGCTTTCCCGTTATGAATTCGCGCTGCTCGCGGCGGAAGCCTTCGGTTTCGACAGTTCCCTTGTCTTGCGCGCCACCAGGCCGCAACAGGACTGGCACCTGCTGCCGGACCTCTCGCTGAACGGCGAGGCCACCCGCGCCCTCCTTAAATGCCCCCAGACGGCCCATAAGGCGGCGCTGGAGGGAATGGCGGCTAAAGCCGGGAAATCATGAAGATCCTCAAGCCGTACATCGAAAAGAAGGACGCCCGTGGGTTGTTTTCCGGGATAATCAACTCCGGGACCTGGGAAGAGATGAATATCATCGAAACAGACGAGGGGGGAGTGCGCGGCGGTCATTACCATAAAACCACTGTCGAGCTGTTCTATATACTGAGCGGCCGGGTGGAAGTGGAGATCTCCGGGAACGGGCGGGAGAAGAAAATATACCCGGTCGGCGAAGGCGACATCTTCCTGATAGACCCGCTGGAGGTCCACACCTTCCGCTGCCTGACCAAGTGCAGGTGGATAAACGTGCTGTCGAAAAAGATCGACCCCCAAGTCCCCGACTTTTACAAGTAAACTCCGGCCTTCTATACATGACCCCAGCTAAACCCGTAAAAATCCTGCTCGTTCCCGATGTTATATGGGGGGAGGATTCCGGCGCGGTTTCCGCGCGCTTCTCGGTCCGAGCTCTGAAAGACCTGGGGTATGAGGTCGGCGTATTCGCGTTCCCGCCCGCCGGAAATACGGCTGCCGGTCCGGCCAGCCAGGAGTTCGTATTCTTCCCGCGCAGGCGTTCGTCAGTGGTGAACCACTTTATTGGCGGCGAGGTAAGGCGGGAATTCGAAAGGGCGCTGGCGGAATTCCGGCCCGACCACGTGTTCTTCGCCGGTGCCGCGATAGGCAAGCCGTATTGCTTCTTCGACGCCTGCCTGGCGGGAAAGATCCCCTACGCGCTGCTTTTTTACATGAATGATTATTACTGCATGCGCATTTACGCCGGCCTTGCCGACGGCCCCTGCTTTAAATGCCTCGGCGGAAATTATCTCCACGGGCTTTTGAATAACTGCCAGAAAGGGACCCCGCGCCTGCTCCAGTTCGCGAAAGCCTTTTTAAGCCTCAACCGGCTCAAGGGCGCGCTTCATAAATGTCATAAGGTCATCGGCTACAGCGGCGACCAGCTGTCGCTTTATCTCCGCCACGGCTTCTCCCCGGACCAATGCGTCAAGTCGCCGGTACATTTCGACAAAAGCCGCGTTTCATCCGCCGCGCCTTCCGTCCGGGGGGTGCATTTCGTCCTCTGCGGCCAGAGCACGGTGGAAAAAGGCTGGCACCGCATGGCCGAGGTGGTGAAGCTGTGCCCCGAGGCTCGGTTCAAGTTCGTCTTTCTTTCGGAAGAGGTCGCCGCGCGCGAAATACGGAAATACGGCCTGCTGGAATTCGTTGAGCAAGGGCGGATAGAGGTCCTGACCGGGATAAAAGAGCATTCCGACCTGTTGACGCTGCTCGCGGGGTCCCGGGGCGTCCTGGTCCCGTCGTATTACCCGACAACGGGCGAGTTCCTTCTCCTTGAAGCGCTGGGGCTCGGGAAGCCGGTCGTAGTATTCAACGCCGGAGCGCACAAGGATATAATCCGCTCCGGCGAAAACGGGCTAGCGGCCGAAATAGGCGATGTGAACGGGTACGCCGCGCATATCAACCGGCTCGTCTCGGACGAAGCGCTGTATCATAAGTTGTCGGACGGCGCCAGGCGCAGTTTCGAGGAGCTCACTTCTTCCGCCGCACTGGAGGCTTCTTTGCGCAAGGCCTTCCCGCCTCCCGGGGGCGGAGCCGCCCGGTAAATCCCGGTTTCAGCGCACGCAACATGAACAAGAGATTCGCAGCCGTAGCAAACCTGTTCTTCAGCTCCTCGCAGGCCGTGTTCACTATCATCACCGGCCTGGTTATGGTGCCGATCTACCTGCGCTATTTCAGCATGTCGGCCTACGGGGCCTGGCTCGCCTCCGGCAATATCATTTCCATGATAGCCATAATCGAGCCCGGCATCTCCACGGTGGCCACCCAGAAGCTGGCTAAATGCCTCGGGCTGAACGACAAAACCGAGTTCGCCAACATCTTCGGTTCGGCTTTAACGCTATCGCTCGCTTTCGCTTGTGTGGTAATTATAGCCGGACTGGCCTTGTCGCCCTTCATCCCCGCCTGGCTTAACGCTCCGGAGGACCAGCGCCGGGCTTTAACCCTGGCCCTCTGTTTCAGTTCCATAGGGGCGGGAGCGTCCTTCATTTTTTATCTGCTGGGGGCGGTGCCCCAGGCCCTGCAGCGCACGGTGGCCCCGGGCATTATCGGCATAATCGCCCTGTCCGCGAACGTGATCACTATCCTCGCCGGT
>CAZJUL010000414.1:1004-2629 GCA_964549095.1 uncultured Elusimicrobiaceae bacterium | reverse complement strand
CCCGGCCTGGAGCGGGCCGAAGACCTTTTCAGCGCCGCGCGCGCGGCGGCCGCCGGCGGCGTGACCTCCATCCTGGCGATGCCCAACACTTCCCCGGCCGCGGACAGCGCGGCGCTGCTCGCCAGGCTGCGGCGCAAGGCCGCGGGCGCCGCCGTGAATATTTATTTTTCGGCCGCCGTGACGCGGGGCCGGCGGGGACTGGCGCTCGCGCCGCTGAAAGCCCTGAAAAAAGCCGGGGCGATCGCTTTCACCGACGACGGCGCCTGCGTGGAGGACGCGCGCCTGCTGGCGGCCGCGCTGAAAGAAGCCGCGCGCCTGGGCGCGCCGGTGCTGGACCACCCGGAAGCTTTCGGCCTGACCGGCGGCGGCGTGATGCACGACTGCCCCCGCGCGCGTGCGCTGCGCCTGCCGGGCATCGGGCGGGAAGCCGAGATCTTCATGGTGTTCAGGGACCTGCTGCTGGCGGCCTCTTCGCGCGGGGCGCTGCACCTGCAGCACCTGAGCTGCCTGGAAGGGGTCGCGGCCCTGAGGGCCGCGAAAAAAGCCGGCTCGGCCGCGACGGCGGAAACCTGCCCCCATTATTTCACCCTGACCTGCGAAGACGTGCAAAAGGGGAACGCCGCTTTCAAGATGAAGCCGCCGCTGAGGGAGCCGAAGGACCGCGCCGCCGTCCGCCGGGGCCTGGCCGACGGGACCATAGACGCCATCGCCTCGGACCACGCCCCCCATACCGCGGCCGCGAAAGCCGCCGGCTTCCTGAAAGCGCCGTTCGGCGTGATCGGCCTGGAAACCCTGCTGCCGCTCACGCTGACCGAATTGGTGCACAAGCGCGTCATCACAAGGTCCGGAATGGTCCGTCTCCTGAGCGCCAACCCGGCCCGCATCCTGAACCTCGGGACCAAAGGCTCCTTAAAACCCGGCATGGACGCCGACATCACGCTGATAGACCCGCGCGCGGAATTCCGCGTGCCGGCCCGCTTCCATTCCAGATCCTCCAATTCCCCCTTCATCGGCCGCAGGCTCAAAGGCCGCGCCGCCGCCACCATAGTCGCCGGCCGTTTCGTCTATAAGGAAGGGCGGCTCTTATAGACCGGCCTTCCGGCAGAACCTCCCCGCCGAACCCCTGTACCGCGCGCCCTTGACTTGTAAAGGAAGCGGTGTTAAAATAAGACTATGCCCCCGGGAAGCTCCTCCGGGATCCTCAGTCCGCCTACTGCGCCGAAAACCCGGCGCCTGGAGAAATTATGAAGCTCATCCGCCTTCTGCTGACCGCGGTAATATCCGCCGCAGCCGCAGCGCCCGCGTCCGCCTGCCTGAGCGGCTGGGACTGCTGCAAATGGAACGACACCGCGCACCAGACGCCTAAATATGTCGTCGGCCGCATCATAGCCAACTACCCGCACACGCCCGCGGGGCTTAAACAGGCGCTCCCGGTGATCAACGCCATGTATCCCGGCACCACGATACTTCCCGGCAAGGGCGACGTAATACATATCCCCTGCGTAGGCACGGTGGACGTCATAGTCGCGGCCGGCAATGGCGGTCAGGCCTGGTGGTGGGGCGCGGCCGAAGGCGGCAACGAGTGCGGCAAATGCAAGCCGAACCGCTGCACGGCCGTTTCCCAG
>CAZJUL010000414.1:0-994 GCA_964549095.1 uncultured Elusimicrobiaceae bacterium | reverse complement strand
AGCGGGATGGGGCTTACGGCCGCCGGCTCGGATGTCACTTCTTCGACTTTAGGCTGCGGCGGGGTGAAGGTCCCCAACCGCCTTTCGGTGCTGCAGCAGACCGCCAATGCCAATCCCGACGCGTGGAAAGCGAAGCTTAACCCGGACGAGGCCGCCTGCCGCGCCGACTCCCGCTACCTTGACCTGGTGGTGGACAACCTCCGCCGCGAGGACCGGCGCTGGGGCTACAACTGCAAGCGCGGCAACTGCAGCGACCCCTCGCACGACGTCGTGGCCTATTATTTCGGTACCGGGGAGCCCTACGAAGGCGCGCCGCAGGTGATGCTCGTGGATATGATAACCGCCACCTGCGCGCCGAACGCGCGGCCCGGCTGGCTGGTGCTCGAATTCACGGGGTCCGGCGCGGGCTGGACAAGCAAGGGGCGCTTTGCCAGCGGCCCCCGGCAGAACGTAACCCTCAACTGCCCGAAAAGCGGCGCCTCGGCGCCGGCTTCCGTCGCGCCCCTCCGCGGCAGCAGCGCGAAGCCCCAGTCCTCCAGGTCTTCCTCCTCCCCGGCCAGGAGCGGCCAAGCTGCGCCCCGGGAAGCGAAGCCGGACGGCGTGATAGGCGGCAGCAGCGGCGAGGCGCCCGTGGAAGAGGCTCCCGGCCCGTCCGACATCACGCAAACCGGGGGCACTACCGAAGAATCCCCCAAGTAGCGGCGGCGCCCCGGGCAATATTCCCGGGGCGTTCCCGGAGCAGGCGGATCATCCGGAAGATCCCGGTAACACCGTAAAAGAGGTTAAATGAAAAGACTTTTGCTGGCTGCGCCGCTGTTCCTGAACTTATTACTGATCAACACCCCCGCCCGTTCGCAGGCGATAATAGGCGGCGCGGAATCCTCCCGGCTGGTGCCGGGAGCCTGCCGGGAACACGTCAACGCGCTCTGCGGCTCCGCCGCGAGCGAAAACGCGCAGCGCGCCTGCCTGCTGCAGCACCAGTCCAATCTCGGCC
>CAZJUL010000413.1:0-2640 GCA_964549095.1 uncultured Elusimicrobiaceae bacterium | reverse complement strand
GTTTATGTCATTAATACTTATTATCGACGATGACGGCATAGTGCGCGACGCTCTGTCCGTTTTCCTTACGCGCGCCGGACACCGGGTGACCACCGCAGTCGACGGGCCCAACGGCGTGCTGGCCTTTAAAAATTCCATGCCGGACCTGGTGGTGCTGGACCGGGACCTGCCGCTGATGACCGGTTCCGTAGTTTTCGATAATATACGGAAAATATCAAAAACCACCCCGATACTTATGCTCAGCGGCTACAACGACCCGGAAGAAGTAGACGCCTACCTCCGCTTCGGCGCGGCCGGTTTCATTTCCAAGGGCGGACACCTGTCCACGGTGCTAGACGAGATAGAGCGCCTGCTGGCCGGGAAGGGGGAAGCGGCCGGGGACCCCGCTGCGGGACAGGCGCCAGGCGGCAAGCCCTGCCTTGTGCTTGTCGCGGATGACGACCCCGCTGTCCGCGGGGTCCTGACCAGGCTGCTGTCTTCTATCTCCTGCAGAAGCATCGAAGCGGAGAACGGGGCAGATGCGGTAGAGCTTGCCCGCGCGCGCAAGCCCGACATCGTCCTGCTTGATATTTCCATGCCCAAAAAGAACGGCGTCGAGGCGCTGAAAGAACTGCTGCCTGAAATGCCCGGGACCGGCTTTGTAATGATAAGCGGCGGCACCGACGAAGAGACGGCCCGGGAATGCCTGCGGCTGGGCGCCTTTGATTACGTTACAAAACCGATAAACCTCGCCGCCCTGAGCGACCTCATCAAAGCGCGCCTGTTCCTTCAAAAGAAGTAGATCCCGAGATATCCGGTGACATAATACTTAATTCGCCCATATAGGTATTGTGTCACCGTATTGATAACCGTATTGATATCCGGTGACATAATACTTATATCGCAGCCGGACGATGTTCCGCGCTATTCCTTCGGCATGCCGGCGGGGATGGCGGTGCAGTAGTTGTTGAGGACGAGCTTCATTCCGGCGGGGGGGATACGCTTCACCGTGCAGACGTCCGAATTAGGGGGGCACAGCTTGGCCAATTCGTCGCCGTTCTGGACATAGTAGCTGCACATCTTGCAGATCTTTTCCAGCACCTTCAGCGCCTGCTTGTTCTTTTTCTCCTCCAGCTCCGCCACCAGCTTGATGGCGTCGTTCTTCATCCTGCCGGCCAGCGTGCGCGTCGGGTAGACCAGGCTGACCATCGGGCGGCAGGCCTGGGGCCAGGAATCCGTCACGGCCGAAGCAGGGTTATATATAAGCTCGGTCTTGGACATCACCTGCCCGCGCAGCTTGGCGGGGGCGGGGACCGCCGGGGAGAACTTGCTGTAGGAAGTGAACCCGCCGAACACGTCGTATTTTGCGACGCAGAGCTCGCGGGAGGGGTAGACCTTGTTCTTTGCGGGGCCGGTTATAAAGCCGCCTTCGGTGTTTCCTTCGCCGATGAAGAAGAAGCCCAGCATCCCGTCCGGGTCCGGAGTGGAAAGCCGGCCGGCCACGGCGTTGCCGGTCTGGTTCCGGAGGTCCAGGACCTTGGCGTGCGGATAAAGGCTGCGCAGGCTTGAAGACAGCACGGAGCGCACATCGCCGCAGCCCTTTTCGGAAATGGATTCCTGGTAACGGGCGTTAGGGGCCAGGGTGCAGTTGCCGGTAAAAATGAAGAGCTTGCCCTCAGCGCAGAAATTGACATATTTCTCCGGCGGCTGCGACGGCTGCTGCTGGTTATCGGCGTAGAACTGGGCGGCGGCCGGCCCGGCGCAAGCCAGGCAGAGCGCCGCGCACGCGGCGGCTTTCGTTATATTTTTCAGCATCGTGTTCATATTTATAAATCTCTCCGTTATCCGTCGGCGGCAGCGTTTAGCGGCGCGCTAGCCCAGCCTCGGCTTAAGCCCGGGGCCGAGTACGCCTTCGCACCAGCGGGCCGCGGCAAGCAGCCTGTCCTCCGCGAACGGCCGCCCGGCAAGCTGCACGCCCAGCGGGAGGCCGCCGCGGCTCAAGCCCGCGGGCAGGGCGATAGTGGGCACGCCAAGCGTGGACCACGGCCGCTGCATTGCGGCGTCACCGGTGCTTTCCAGACCTTTAGGCGCGGGGCCCGTAGCGCCCGGGGTAAGTACGGCGTCGAAGCGGGAAAGGAACCGCGCCATTTCGGCGCAGGCCGCCAGGCGCAGGACCAGCGCTTCCTTGTATTTCGACTCGGGAACGGCCAGCCCTTCCTCTATAAGCCCGGCGATACCTGGGCGAAAAAGCCGGGGCTTCGCGGCGAAATTCTTTTTGTGATAAGCCGCCGCTTCCACGGCCATAATGAGGCGGTTCAGCTCCGCGGCCGTCTGCAGGGCGGGGGGAAGGACGGCCTCGGTCACTACGGCGCCGGCCTTGCGGAATTTGTCCGCGGCTTCTTCGGTACTGCGCCTCGCTTCAGCGCCGGCTTTAGCAAAGAAATAGCCCTTCGCCAGTCCGAGCCGCGGTGGCTTGCGGCTTTTCAGCGCCGCGCCCGGGACCGCCGCGTCCAGGGAGCGCGGGTCCCGGCTGTCATAACCCGCTATGGCCCGGAACACCAGGGCCGCGTCCTCTACGCTGCGGGCCAGCACGCCGATATGGTCAAGCGTCCAACTGAGCGGCACTACGCCGTACGCGCTTACCCGGCCGTGCTGGGCTTT
>CAZJUL010000412.1:1477-2640 GCA_964549095.1 uncultured Elusimicrobiaceae bacterium | reverse complement strand
TCTTGCGGGCTATGTCCACCAGCGTTTTCTCGTCCAGCTTGGTGACCACGGTCTTGCCCGACTGGTCCTTCTTGTAATCCTTGAAGTTCCCGGACTGGTCGGCCGTCGGGATCAGCTCGCCGTCCGCCTTGCCGAGGCCCACCGTGAAGATGCGCAGGTTCTGGCCTGCGGCCGCGTTCAGCGACTCGTCCAGCTTGCCGGAATGGTCCTCGCCGTCCGTTATGAGCACTATGATCTTCTGACCGCTGTACTTCTTCAGCATCCCGGCGCCGGCGTCCAGCGCGGAGGCGATGTTGGTGCCGGGCACGGGCAGCATATCCGGCGTGATGTAGGACAGGAAATATTTCAGGGCCTCCGAGTCGGTGGTCAGCGGGCACTGCACGAAAGCCTCGCCGCTGAACGCCACTATGCCTATGCGGTAGTCGGGGAACTTGTCGGCCAGCGAATTTATCAGGAGCTTGGCGTTGTCTATCCTGGAGGGCTTCAGGTCCTTGGCGCCCATCGAGGCCGAGGTGTCCACGGCCAGCACCAGGTTGCCCTGCAGGTCGGTGACGGGGGCCAGCTCCATTCCCCATTGCGGGCCGACCACGGCGAAAACCAGCATCAGCAGCGCCGCCAGGTAGAGGCGGGAGCGCAGCGCCTTGCGCTCAAGCGCGGGCGCGCCCGAGAGCCGCGCCAGCTGCGCGGGCGTCATCAGCCTCAGCGCCAGGCCGGCCGCGGCGGACCGGGCCCTGAAATAAAAGAACACCAGCGCGGCGAAGCCGGCCAGGAGCCACAGGAGCTGCACGGGGTATCTGAATAATTCCATAGCCCTTTAGATCCTTAAATCCTTAAACCCTTCCCCCCTCACGGTATGGTCCTCAGCAGGGTGTGCTCCAGTATGAAAAGCAGCAGCAGCAGCAGCAGGGCCGGCGCCAGGAAGACCAGGTAGACGTCGGAATAGTTGGTGAGCGTCTTCACCTCGAACTTGGTCCTTTCAAGTGAATCTATCTTGTCGTAGATCTTCTGCAGCTCGGCGTAGTTGCCGGCCCGGTAGAATTCCCCGCCGGTGCGCCTGGCCACTTCCAAGAGCGTCGGTTCGTCCAGGTCGTCGTCCATGGTGGCGTAGGGCTGGAAGGGGTCCCCCGTCGGGACCTTGGCCCTGCCCCTGGTGGCCGTGCCGA
>CAZJUL010000412.1:0-1467 GCA_964549095.1 uncultured Elusimicrobiaceae bacterium | reverse complement strand
GATCTTGATGTCGAAGGCCTGGGCGGTCTTTGCGGCGACTATGGGGTCGGTGATTATCCCCACGTTGGAGCGGCCGTCGGTCAGCAGTATTATCACCTTGCTCTTGGCCTTGCTGTTCTTGAGGTGGTTCACCGAGGTTATCAGCGCGTCGCCTATGGCGGTGCCTTCCGCCCTGGTCATATTTATGGCGGTGGATTCTATGAACTCCAGCAGCGACTGGTAGTCCAGCGTGAGCGGGCAGGCCAGCACGGCCACGCCGCCGAACACCACCATCCCTATGCGGTCGTTCACCCGCTTCTTCACGAAATCCGCCGCCGCGTTCTTGGCCGCGTCCAGCCTGTTGTAGGGGTTGAAATCCAGGGCGACCATGCTGTAGGAAGTGTCCATGCACATCATAATGTCTATGCCCTCGGCCGGGGGCATCTCGCCTTTCTCCACCTTCTGCGGGCGGGCCAGGGCCAGCACCAGCAGCGTCAGGGCGATAGCCCTGCCCCAGAGCGGCAGGAAGCGGAACATCATTGTCTTCAGGGTTTCGTGGGAGGGCAGCAAAATAGGGAGCTTGACGGCGGCCAGCCGGCCGCGGGCTATGCCCCCCGCCGCCAGCGCCAGCAGCAGCACCACGGGTATCAGGGCCAGCAGGTAGGGGTGTTTGAAGGTCATCGCTTAGCGCCTTCCTTCAGGGCCTGGGCTTTGGCGGCGGCCAGCGCGTCGGCCGTCTCTTTCTGGTGGGTGAAGGCCGTCAGCAGCTCTTTAAGCGCCCTTACCGCTTCGTCCCGTTCCCTGTCGCCCGGGCGCGATTTGGCGAATTTCACCAGGTCGGCCGTTTCCAGGAATTCCCGCGTCCTGATGATCATCTTTATGTCGGCGCCGGTCTTTTTCAGGTCGCGGGTGATGAGGTTGGTGGTCATCAGCTCCGCCGCTATGCCGAACTCGGCGTAAAGGTAGGTCCTGAAGATGTCCGACATGCCGCTGTAGAATTCTTTTATTTTCCCCTCGCTCCAGAGCCCGGACTGCACCAGCGCGTCCAGCGCGTCGGAGGCCTTCTGGTAAGGTGTCCGCCTGTCCGGTCCCGCGGCCGCCGCCGCGCCGGCCGCCGCCGCCCGCTTGCCGAACTTCTTGTACAGGAACCAGGCGGCCGCGGCCGCGGCCAGCACGCCGAGTATTATCCAGAGCCACGGCGTGAAGCTGAAGGGCGGATAGATATCCTTGATCGGCAGGTCCTTTTCCTTCTCGGCGTCGAATTGCGGCAGTATCTCTATCGGGAACGCCGGGCTGCCGGCCTTCCTGACCTCCGCGCCCCTGGCCAGCAGCCAGTCGGTGGACGGGAAGGTGCTGACCCCGATTTTGAAGGCGGCGATTTCCAGCTCGAAGACCTCCGTCTTTACCGCCCCCGCCGCCGGGGCCGGCTTCAGCTTGTTTATCCGGGTGACTTCAAAAATATCGTTCTTGAAAGAGGGAGTGTCCGGC
>CAZJUL010000411.1:0-2641 GCA_964549095.1 uncultured Elusimicrobiaceae bacterium | reverse complement strand
CTGCAGAACGACCCCGCCGATATAGCCGCGCTTTTCAAAAAGGCGCAGGAAGGATTCGACGTGGTGAGCGGCTGGCGCAGGGACAGGCAGGACCCTTTCTTCTCCAGGCGCCTGCCTTCTTCCATAGCCAATTCCATAATTTCTAAAGTTACCGGCTTGACCCTGCACGACTACGGCTGCACGCTGAAGATCTACAAAGCCGGGCTGCTTAAATCCGCCGAGCTTTACGGCGAGATGCACCGCTTCCTGCCGGCGCTGCTGGGCTATATGGGCGCGAGCATTGCCGAGCTGGAAGTCAACCACCGGCCGCGCACGCGCGGGCAATCCAAGTACGGCCTGGCCAGGACCTTCAAAGTGGTGCTGGACCTGTTCACCGTGAAGTTCATGGGGGATTTCATCACCAAGCCCATCTACGTCTTCGGGGGGCTGAGCATAGGGCTGCTCTGCGCCTCGGCCGTGATGGCCGCCTTCACGCTTTACAAGAAATTCTACGGGCACGTGTTCGTGAAGGACCAGCCGCTTTTCCTGGTGGCCATCTTCTTCGCCCTGGTGGGCGTGCAGCTGGCCTTCATGGGGCTTATGGCCGAGATACTGGTGCGCACCTATTACCGGTCCACCCGCCGGCCCGCCTACCGCATAAAAGAGACTAAAGATTTTTAGCGGAGCGCGGCGTTCCTGATATTCTCCGGGGGGCCGGGATGAACGTAAAAGAATACTTCAACGAGATGGAAGCGGTGCAGAAGGAGATCCACGCCCTGCCGGGGCTGCAGGGGGAGAAACCTTCACTGGGCGCCGGCCTGTCCGGTTTCTTCCGGCGGGCGGTCTTCAGCGCCAAGCTGATGCTGCAGGAGAAGGAACTGATCACCTTCGCCCTGCTTCAGTGGGCCTGCGTGGCCGCCGGGTATTTCCTCTGGGTGCAGATGATCGGGTGGATACCGGAGGAGGCCTGGAAGCAGGCCGCCGACGACAAATCCGACCGCCTCTACAATCTCATCCTTTTCCTGTGGTCGTTCGTGTGCGTGGGGCTGGTCGCTTTCCCGCTGGGAGTGCTTTCCGGCTGCATGGGCGCCGTGCACGTGCAGAACCGCCTGGGCCGCGAATCCACCATACACGGCTGCCTCAAGATGGTGGCGCCGCGGGTCTGGCCGCTCTGGATCTTCCACTGGATAGACGGCTGGTGGACGGTGAACCGCATACTGGACCGCCTCCCGAAGAAGAACGACAGGCGCACGCCGGCGCAGAAGGCGCTGAGCGAAGCGCTGTATTACGCCTGGAAGGTGGCCACCATCGGAATCCTGCCGGCGCTGGTCACCGGCAGGGGCCTGGTGGACGCGGGCAAGCGGTCCATCGACCTGGTCAGGAAAAAGCTTGCCGACGTGCTGCTCCTCCGGGCCGGCTATTCCGCGCTTTGCTGGATCGTAGGCGTGGGCGCCTATATTGGCACCATAGTCCTCTTCATCAAGTTCCCGGACCTGGTCAATTTCAAAACCCCCGTAGAAAGCCACATCTACAAGTTCTACTTATGGGCCGGGCTGCCGATAACGGTGGCCGCCGGGATGGTCCTGCTGCTGCTCCGCCCGATATACGTGCTCTCTTCCTGCGACATCTACGCCGATTACGTGAAAGAGCGCGAGGAGAACCTGGTTTTGCCGGACCCGCCCGGCGGCGCCCCCGCGGGCTCGGCCCTGATAGTTTTTATCGTAATAGCCGTCGCGGCCGCGCTGGTCATAAAATTCCTGTGGGATAGCGGGATACTGCGGGCGCTGGGCGGCGTGAGCGGCGCGGCGGCCGGGAATATTTGACCGCGCACCGAAAAAGCGCGGCCGGTCAGTTTACATGAACCGGAGTTCAGGCGGGGATCAGGCGGAGGGGGTCCGATGAAATGTCCCAATTGCGGTTATGAGCAGCCGGACGGCTCGGCGGAATGCGCCAGCTGCCAGATCATCTTTGAAAAATGGCGGAAGCTGCACGGTGGACCGGCCGGTCAGCCCGTCCCGCCTGAAAAGCCGAAACAGCCGCCGTTCTTCTACGGCATGATGACGTCGCGCAGTCTCCTGCGGGTGAACGATCTCTATCGCGTGTATGTCCTGCCTGGGGAGCTTGTGTTCATCTGGGCGGCTACCGGCGGGGAAGGCGAAAAAGCCATTCAGGAAACGCTCTCTATCATGTGGATCTTCGGCTTCCTGAAAAGCACGACGGACGAAGAGAACGCCGAGCGGCTGGCCGTGCTGGACCAAACGCCGCTGGAAACCCTGATCCCCGACAACGAATATAATTTCCGGGCGGCGCGGGAGGATATCCTTGAAGCCAGCCTTGAACCCCCGTCGAACTGGCTGCATTTCGCCTTTTTGCAGGTAAAGCAGGCGGCGGTATTCCGCTTCCGCCACCGGGTAAAAGGAAAGTTCAGGATGTGCCTGCTGACCGAAGAGGACGCGAGGGCGGCGCGTGGGCACCTTTACTCCGTGCTGGGCGACCGCCTGCGGGTGGACATTTAAGGGGGTATGGGAGCGCTGCGGATGTCAGGGCGCGACGGCACCGGCGGAGCGGCCGATGACCTGCGGGGCCAGCAGCGGCCCGAACACCGGCACGAAGATATCCTTATTTATAGACTTCAGGGTTGCCTTGTAATCGAAGAAGTAGG
>CAZJUL010000410.1:0-2658 GCA_964549095.1 uncultured Elusimicrobiaceae bacterium | reverse complement strand
TCGCCGTAGCGGAACAGCAGGGCTTCGCATTCTGCGGCCCTGTAAAGGGCCTTCAGGCCGTCGTCCCCCGGCTGGCCGGAGGCTTCCTTGTAGATGTCGAGCGCTTCCTGGTAGAGCGACTGCGAGAAAAGCTGGTCGGCCCGGTTAAGGTCGCCTATCGCCCGGCCGGCCGCGGCCGCGAAAGAGCAGGACGGAATTGCCAGAGTGAGCGCTAAAAGCAGCGTTTTCATTTTATCCCCTTTTACCGATACCCGTATTCTGAATTCTGTCTTCTGAAACCCTGACTTCCCCTGTCGGAACTACAGCTTTTTCAAGGCCTCCAGGAACTCCAGCGCGTCGGCTATGCGCTGCGAAGGCTCCGGCTCCAAAGCGTGCGACAGCAGGTCGTCCACGCCGGACGGCAGCCACGGAAGCATGGCGCCTACTTCCCTGTAATCCTTCAGCCTCTTCAGCTTCAGCGGGTCCGTCCCGCGGAAGGGCAGCTCCCCGGTCAGCATTTCATAGAGGCAGACGCCCATCGCGTAGATGTCCGACTCCCGCTTCACGATGCCCGCGTGCTGCTCGGGCGCCATGTAGGCCGGCGTGCCCGAAGTGGTCTGGTGCGTCACCCGCGAAAGGCTTTCCCGCAGCTCGCTGGCCAGGCCGAAATCCATCACGAAAGCGTAGCCGCTCACGTCCATCATTATGTTGGCCGGCTTCAGGTCCCTGTGTATGACGTTGTTCTTGTGCGCGTAGTGCACCGCCGCGCAGACCCCGCTGAAGATATCCCTGCACTCGTCTATCGGGAAGCGCTTCTTCACCCTGAGCATTTCCGCCAGGGTCTTGCCGTCCACGAAATCGAAGACCAGGTAGATCTCCTCGTCCTGCTCGATAATGGAATGGACCCCGACTATGTTCGGGTGCCGCAGCCGGCCGACGATCTTCGCCTCGAACTTGAACCTTTCGTATTCCTGGGGGCTGGACTTCAGCCAGGAATGCATCTTCTTGACCGCCACTTTCCGGCTTATCTCCCTGTCCCAGCCCTCGTACACCACGCCCATGCCGCCCTCGCCGATGCCGCGCTTCAGCTCGTAGCGGCCGGCCAGCACGTTCCCGAAGGACGGCAGGGGCGGCTTGGCCGGCTGCCGCGCGGGGGGCTCTTGGGCGGCCGGGGCCGCCGGGGGCGCGGATCTCACCTTCAGGTTCTCGTTCCGGGCGAACACGTCCTTGTACGCCTCCAGCCCGGCCTCCATCAGGTGCCGGTAGATGTCGCGGGCCAGCGCCAGGTCGCCGTTGTCCTCGCACGAGCGCGCGAACCCGTAATAAAATCCGGCGTTGGCCTCGTTGGCCGGCCTGGTTTCCCTCAGCGCCCCGAAGAGGCCCTGTGAAACCTTGCGGGCCAGCTCCGGCTGCTTCTTCTCGTAGCACAGGACGGCGAGGCTTTTATAGCGGCTGATGTTCTCTTTAAGGGGCTTCACGTCCTTTACCTGGTCGAACAGGCCCCCGGCCCTGTCGAAGTTCCCCAGCTGCAGGTGTATCTCGAAAAGGTTCACCCTGTCGGCTTCGCTGAGCTGGCCCGGCGATTTCACTACGAAGGCCTCCAGCGCCTTCTGGTACTTTCCCTGTTCCATCAGGGCGTCCACTTTTCGCAGCGTCGGGCGGGACTGTTCGGGAGCGGAGGGCTCCGGCGGCGAAAGCCGGATGACGGCCGGGACAGGCCGGGGCGCGGGCGGCGCCGGCTTAGGCGCGGGGCGGACGGCGGGCGCGGTCTGCGGTTCCAGCCCGTACTCCCGCGGCCTGAGTATGAGCCGGTTCCGGCTGAAGTGCTTGTCCCAGTAATGTTTCAGCGCCACGGGAACGGCCAGCAGCCAGGAAATGACCGCCAGGAACTCGGGGCCCAGGGTCCACCCCACCAAGAGCAGTATCGAAGTGATGGCGATCGTCTGGTTCCAGGACAGGCCCTGGAATACGCGCGAAAAGGCGATGAAGGTAAGCGGCACCGCGCTCAAGAGCATGAAGAGGAATTTTTTCTTCAGGATGTCCGCGGTGTGGTCGGCCGGGACCTGCGGCTGCGCGATGGCGAACGGGGAGGCCTTGGAGGGCGCCGGCTGGGGCGTGTAGAACGGGGCCGGGGCCGGCGGCCCGCCCCGCAGCATCACCATAGGCCTTGCCTGCCTGGGGGTGGCTATCCGCGCGGGGATGGCCGCGCGGGCCGGGATCGTCACCGGGGCCGGAACCGGTTTTGTTGAATTCCTGCAATCCTTTTCGGCGGCCTCTAAATGTATTTTTGTTTCCCGGTCCCCCTGGAACCGCTGCAGCGCCAGCGACCTTGCGAAAGCGTCGCGCGCGGCGCAGGCCCGGCCGTCGTCCCACAGGGCCGCGCCGTATTCGGCGTAGGCTGTTCCCAGGTTCTTGTTCAGCGCCTGGGCCAGGCCCGGATCCAGCATCCTGGCGTTTTCCCAGAACTTTATCGCGGAGGCGAAATCCCCGCTCCGGAAACTGGCGTCGCCCTGGCGGACAAGGTCGAGGGCGTCGGTTTGTACGGAATAGGTATTGCGGCCCCCGGAAACCCGCGCCTTGCTCTGCCCGGACGCGGGCGCCGGCGGGAGCACTCCCGGCGCCAGCAGGAACGCAAAGAACACGCTTGTGACGGCTATCCTCATTGTTTTCAGTCGGGAC
>CAZJUL010000409.1:1842-2660 GCA_964549095.1 uncultured Elusimicrobiaceae bacterium | reverse complement strand
AAAAGCGTAGCCACCAGGCTCGGCATCAGCGCAAGAACGGCGGAAACCCACCGTGAACATTTGTCCCATAAGCTGAATATCCTTACTGTCGCCGGTCTTACCAAGTACGCCATACAGCACGGGTTGACTTCGCTTAAATGATCCGGCAGCTCCTTTTCAGTAATACTACGGAGCTTGGAGGGCACAATTCCTAATATTTAAAAAATAAGGGAAGGGCTATACTTTATATCAAGCCTGCCGCGGGGGTGCTGCTGAGCGAAAGGAGATCGTGAAATGAAACGTAAAATGAAAGGCGGTTATTGCATATTTATCATGTCGGTGGCGGCGGTTTTTTTTGCGCTCAGTATGCCTGTCTCCGCTTCTAAACTGGACAACCGCATCATATTGTCCGCCAGGCAGTCTTATGTGTTCAAGGTTTACCTTGAAGGCGATGACATCAGGATCGAGTCCAGGGACGGCGCCGTAACCCTGACAGGGATCATCGCTGACGACTTTCACAGATCGTTGGCCGAGGTTACCGTAAAAGATATCGCCGGGGTAAGGAGCGTGGATAACAGGCTGGAGATTAAAGGTTCCTCCCCCACCGCGAACTCGGACGCGTGGTTCCATGATAAAGTGAAAACCACGCTCCTGCTGCATCGGAGCGTACGCGCCGCCGCCACCGAAGTCGATGTCAAAGACGGGATTGTGACCCTGAGGGGCGCCGCTATGAACCAGGCGCAAAAGGATCTGATAACCGAATACGCAAAGGATGTTGAAGGAGTGAAAGACGTGGTTAACGAGATGACCGTGTCGGCCGACAAGGAAAGCGCGCCCCG
>CAZJUL010000409.1:1202-1832 GCA_964549095.1 uncultured Elusimicrobiaceae bacterium | reverse complement strand
ACGAAAGAAAAGATAGACGACGTCTCGATCGCCGCTCTGGTCAGAATGGGCCTGCTGCTGCATCATTCCACCAGCGGCGTTTACACCACTATCGCGACGAAGCGCGGAGTTGTCACGGTGGGCGGACGGGCCCGGACCGCGGCTGAAAAAGAGCTGGTGACCAGAGTCGTAAAAGATATAACCGGAGTGAAGAGCGTAAAAAATCTTATGACCGTCAAGTGATCTTTAGGCGGGAGGAGAAATATTATGTTGTGGACGATTTCCGTAGTGCTTATAGTTTTATGGCTGCTGGGGCTGGTGAGCAGTTACACGATTGGCGGGTTTATTCATATTTTGCTTGTGATCGCGATCATCGTGCTGCTGGTCAGGGTCATTCAGGGGCGAAAAATAGTGTCGTGATCCGTTCCTCGCCTGAAAAGCCGGGTGTTTACAAAGGCGGCGGTAAACGGGGCGAGGAAAGATCAGGAGGCGGCTGGTCATGTCCCAACAGAGTTCTTCACCCGGAGAGACGCGGTTTCTTTTTATAACGGCCGCGGTTGTGGTCATTATCTGGGGCATCAATCAGGCGCAGTCGGCCCTGACGTCCTCTATCGTCGCGGTTTTCCTGGCCGTACTCGGTATCCCGGTGGT
>CAZJUL010000409.1:0-1192 GCA_964549095.1 uncultured Elusimicrobiaceae bacterium | reverse complement strand
CCTGCCCTCCTATCAACAACGCATACAGGAACAATCCTTGGCGCTAAGCGGGCTGCTGGCAAAGAAGGGTATCCATATCACCCACAAGGTACTGCTCGAATATATGAACCCCGCGGCCGTAATGAAGCTGTTCGTGGATATGCTGGGCGGGCTGTCTTCCGTGGTCTCTAATATCGTACTGATCCTGCTGACCGTGCTGTTTATCCTGCTCGAAGCCTCAAGTTTTCCCGTCAAACTCCGTGCCGTCCTGGGGGATCCCCGGCAGGCATTCCCGGAATTCACGGAGTTCGTTGAGGATCTTCAGCGCTATATGGTAGTAGCCACCGGACTTAATCTGACCGCTGGCATTTTGATCGGCATATGGCTTACCATCCTCGGCGTGGATTCTTCCGTGCTCTGGGGTTTCCTGGCTTTTATGCTTCTCTACATTCCGCATGTGGGCTCTATCATCGCGGCGATCCCCGCGGTCAGCATCACTCTTGTCCAGTTCGGGGTCGGCCGCGCCGCTCTGGTGGCGGCCGGCTACGCGGTCATTGCGTTCAGTATCGGCAATGTGGTCCAGCCGAAGCTCATGGGGCGGCAGTTATCCCTGTCCACCCTGGTTGTATTTCTCTCGCTGATCTTCTGGGGCAGGATGCTCGGTCTGGTTGGCGCGGCCCTGTGTATACCATTTACCATGACGCTGAAGTTCGCCTGCGAGAATCATAAAAGTACGCGGTGGATAGCCGTTCTGCTCGGACCTGAACTGCCCGCAGGTGGTATTCCGCCTGCGTAGAATAAGACCCGGCCGCGATCTCCCGCCCCAAAGCGCGAAACTGGTTTTTGCGCGCTTCCCTCGATAACTGTTATATGCGCCCTACGGATAATGCCAATGTGCGGGTGGTGTTGATAACATTGTTAGTCGTGTTGATAGCTGCATACACTGTTCCCGCCCGCGCGGTCGATAGTTCCAGGCCCTGCCCCCGGATCCAGTTTGCCGGAAAGAAGAAGATCGACCTTACCGCTATGGAGATCCGGCTGGTCTGCGGCGACCCCGATACCGAAGGCTGGGGACATATCCCTTTCAACCAGGCCGAGAATTTTCTGCGCGCATTCCTTCAGCAGAGGGGTTACCAGGAGCCCGGGTTCGAGGCGGGGCATGACGTCCTGACGGTGTACCCCGGCGGGAAGACCCGGGTGAGTGCGTTTACCG
>CAZJUL010000408.1:0-2660 GCA_964549095.1 uncultured Elusimicrobiaceae bacterium | reverse complement strand
GCGACGCTGGCTTTTCCGGCCGCGCCCCGCGCCTGCGGGGCCAGCCCCGCCGCCAGTACCGCGCCGGCAGCTAAAGGAAATAAAATATAATTTTTCATTGTTCCCTCTTTTCGTGCTTAATTCCTGAAACGGCGTAAAGCTTCACCGGCGAATGCCCGCGGACCTCCGCTTCGCCCAGCTCTTCGCATTCGACGCGGTCCTTGATCCGGCCCAGCACGTCTTCAGTAGCCAGTATCTCCTTCCCGAACTGCTTGGTCAGGCCCTCTATCCGCGAGGCCAGGTTGACGGTGTCGCCGATCACGGTGTAGTCCATCTTCCGGAAAGACCCGATATTGCCTATCACCGCTTCGCCCATGTGTATCCCTATCCCTATCTTCAGCGGGAGGTGCTTGTGTTTTTCCCAGCGGGCGTTCAGGCGGCGCAGCCGGTCCAGCATGGCCAGGGCCGTCCTGACGGCCTTCAGGGCTGGCAGGTGCTCGTGCTCCGAGGCCCCGAAATAGGCCATTATGCCGTCCCCTATGAATTTGTCCACGTTGCCGCCGTGGTCCAGGATTATCTTGCTCATCGCCGACAGGTACCGGTTCAGCAGGGAGACCACCTTTTCGGGGTCCAGCGTCTCGGAGAGTTCGGTGAAGCCCCTTATGTCGGCGAACAGCACGCACACCTGCCGGCGCTCGCTTTTTATCCCGGCCTGGCCGCCGGACTGCAGCATCTTTTCCACGGCCCTGTCGTTGAGGTAGGTTTTCAGCATCTTCTCTACGCGCCGCTTCTTGCGGCCCACCACCAGGAAGCCGTGCGCGAAAGCCGCCAGGGCGGTCAGCAGCGCCGCGGCCAGCGGGGCCGCCAGCGGCAGGACCGTCCCTTGGAAAAAGGCCGCGGCCGCGAGCGCCGGGTAAAGCGCGGCCAGGGCCGCCGCCGACAGCGCCCCGCGCAGCGGCGGGTTCACGAAGACCAGCAGGCCCGCCGCCAGCGACAGCAGGGCCGTGAGGGCCGCTTCACCGGCGGCCGAAGGGAAGTAGAAGCCCGGTCCGCCCAGCAGGGTGGCTGCGGCGAACGCGTGGCTGTAGATGCCCGGGGTCTCTTTGCCCATCGGCGTGGGGAACCTGTCCAGCAGGCTGGTGTTGGTGCCCAGGAAGATC
Source organism: uncultured Elusimicrobiaceae bacterium (assembly GCA_964549095.1). Lineage (GTDB taxonomy): Bacteria > Elusimicrobiota > Elusimicrobia > Elusimicrobiales > UBA9959 > JAHJSU01. The sequence continues at coordinate 1,521 of CAZJUL010000408.1, read as the reverse complement.
AGCCTGCCGGCGAAATTGCGGCGGAAATATTCGGCGTTCCCGCTCTGCGCCATGGCCAGCGCCTCGTGGAAAGGGAAGCGGCGGAAAGGGAACGGGCCGGTGTAATAATCTATCAGGAAGGAACCTTCCCCCGGGGCTGTTTCATCCTTCGTGAAGCGGGAAGCGGCGAGCAGCGCGAAGGAGGGCAGCGCGGCTTCCCCCGCCTCCGCGTCGCGGTAGCTGCGCCGCTGGCGCCGGATGATCTTGTCCCGGTCGTATTGCGGGTTTATTATGCCGAAATTTTCCCTGCCTATGACGGCCGCGTATTTGCCCAGTGATTCGCCGGCGGAGGGCCGTGCGGCGTCGGCCGCGACGGTGGCCAGGACCAGCCTGCCTTCCCCGGCGGCGCGCAACAGCGCCCGCCCCAGCGCCTTTCTGCGGCTTTCCCCCTTCAGCTCCACGAAATCTTCTATGGATTTAAGCCAGAGCACGTCTATGGCCACGGCCCCGGCGCCGTTATTCGCCAGCGCGTCCACCACCCCGGCGAAATGCCCGTCCCAGAGTATGAGCGGTTCGGGCAGCTGCGCCATCGATTCGTCGGAGATCTCGATGATCGCGATCTTGTCGGCGGCGTTAAGGCTTGCGGCCGCGCTGGGGCTGACCTTGTCCCGCAGGCGGAAGCGCCAGTCCAGGGTTTTCAGCTCGGGCAGGGTGAACAGGCCCAGCGCGCCAAGCAGCGCGCAGCCGCAGGCGCAGCAGAGCAGGATCAGGAGCCTGGCGGAACGGTGTTCCGCGTTCTTCATCCACCCGTGTATTCCCATTATGTATGTCTTCCCCTAACTCTATTAATTTTCCCCCGCCGACTTCAATAGCCAGCCGGCGCCGCGCGCAAAATGATTTCCCCTGTTCAACTTTGTAGAATATCCATACCATGCCCCGCCTATTCGACGCGCACAACCACCTCCAGCTCTACGGCGGCACGGCGGAGCTTGAAAAAGCCCTGGCGCTGGCCGCGGACGCCGGGGTGCGCCTGATGGCCTGCAACGGCAGCCGCCCGGGCGACTGGGAAGCCGTGGCCGCCCTGTGCGCCGGCCGCCCCGGAGTTATCCCTTTTTTCGGCGTGCATCCGTGGTACGCCGGGGAGGCCGGGTCCGGCTGGCTGGAAAAGCTGGAGGGATTCCTGGTAAAGAACCCGTCGGGAGTCGGGGAGACGGGCCTTGACCGCTCCAAAGGCGCAGAGCCCGCGGTGCAGGAAGAAATTTTCAGGGAGCACCTGCGGCTGGCCGTAAAGCTGGGCAGGCCTGTCAGCGTCCATTGCGTGCAGGCCTGGGGCCGTCTGCCGGAAATTATCAGGGACGAGCAGCCGCCGGTTTTCCTGCTGCACGCCTACGGCGGCCCGGCGGACCTGGTGCCGGAACTCGCCGGCCTGGGCGCTTATTTTTCTTTCGGCGGCGGCCTGGCCGAAACCGGGCGGGCCAGGCTGCGCAAAGCGCTGGCAGCCGTCCCCCCCGGCCGGCTGCTTTTTGAAACGGATTGCCCGGG
>CAZJUL010000407.1:0-2664 GCA_964549095.1 uncultured Elusimicrobiaceae bacterium | reverse complement strand
GTCGTAAACGAGAAGCGCCCCGAAAAAAAGCAGGACCACCCTCGGGTTTAAAAGCGCCTCGAAGATATCGCCAAAATTCATAGTGTCGTGTAAAAGCGCGCCCGCTTAAAGCTCGCAGATGGCCTTGTCGAAGCGTATCTCGGAATTCTCCCCGATGTTTATCTGCTCGCGGCGGCCGATGATGGTGGCGCTGGGGCCGACCAGCGACTTGCTCAGGTTCATGTTCATTATCACGGCGTTCTCGTTGATGATGGAATCGGAAATGATGGAGGACTCCACGGTGACGCCGTCGCCGATGGAGGCGTACGGGCCGATCACGGAATTGCTCACTTTCGCGCGCGGGGAGATATAGACCGGCTCCAGTATGGTGCAGTCCTTGATCCGGCAGACGTGCTTTTTCTTGTCCAGGATATAGCGGTTGGTCTCCAGCAGCGTCTCCGGCTTGCCGCAGTCGTACCAGCCGTCTATGGTGACCGGCCTGAACTTATGGCCGCCCCGCAGCATCAGCACCAGCGCGTCGGTAAGCTGTATCTCGCCCTTGGTGGTCTTGCCGGACCTCACCAGCCTGTCGAGGCTCCTGTACAGCAGCCCGCTGTCCCTGAAAGAGTAAAGGCCCACTATGGCCTTGTTCGACGGGGGCTTCTGCGGCTTTTCCACCATGTTCGTGATGAAGCCGTTTTCGGTCTCCACCACGCCGAAGCGCCTGGGGTCGGCCACTTCCTTTATGCCTATCGTGTCCTCGCCGGAGCCCAGGAATTTGCGCAGCTCCGTGGAAATTATGGTGTCGCCCAGCGTCACCAGGGCCGGCCCCTTCACGTGCCTGCGGGTGATCCAGACGGCGTGCCCCAGGCCCATCGGCTCGTCCTGCGTGATATAGCGGACGTCCAGCTTCGGATATTTTTCCGAAACGTAGGACTTTATCTTTTCGCCCAGGTAGCCGATCACCATGTAGATCTTCGTGATGCCGGCTTCGGAAAGCTCGTCCAGGATATGCCCTATAATGGGCTTGTCGCCGACGGTCAGCAGCACCTTGGGGTAGGTGTGCGTGTGCGGCCGCAGGCGCGTCCCCGTCCCGGCCACCGGCACTATCGCCGAAAATTCGCTCTTTGCCATAAGACCTCCCCTCCGGTTCCCCTCGCCGCCCGCAACTTCACAATTCGGATAATAACCGAAATGTGAAATCAGGCGGCTTTGAACCACCGCTCCGCTTCCGACTCGCCCATCGCGAAGGCGCGCGCGCATTTCTCGCCTTTTAATTCCAGCACCCTGAGGCCCAGGTCCTCCGGCGGCTTTATCAGGTGCACCTCCGGCTCGGACTTCACGAACACGCGCGATTCATAGATCTTCTGGTTGTGCAGCGCCAGCATCCTGCGGGATTTGGATTCGAACTGGCCGAACGGCCCGGTGGCCGGGAAGGTCAGGTCCGAATCCCGGGAGTTGCTTATCATGACTATGGTCCGGCAGCCCTCGAAGATGCTCAGGTTGATGGTAGCTATGCCTATCACGCCCCCGTCCACCAGGTGGTAGGTCCGCCCGCGCTCGGTCACTTCCACCGGCGGGAAGATAAGCGGTATGGAGCAGCTGGACACCAGCGCGTCCACGAAGGAAAGGTTGTGCCCGCCGGTCTTCCCGTCGAACTTCATTATGTACGGCAGCTTTTTTTCGACCGCGTGGCTGATGACGTAGAAATTGATATGCCGCGCGAAGGCGGACCCGGCCTTGGCCAGCCAGCCGTTCAGCAGGTCCCTGAGCGGCCCGCTGGAGAAAAGCGTGAACCGCGCCATGTTGTTCTGGAGCATGAACCCCAGCCCCGAGAAGAAGCCGGGCTGGTGGTGGCGGTAAAGGTCCAGCGGTATATTGTGGTAGCCGGGGCTGAGGCGCAGGAGGTTCTCGGGCCTGATGTTCGCCCACATACCCTTCAGGTCGGCCGTCTTGTTGAAGCAGTAGGCCGCGCCGTTCAGCACCCCGATGCTGAAGCCGGCCACCACGTCGAACCTCATCCCCAGCTCCACCAGCCTGGCCAGCGCGCCGGACTGCCAGCTGCCCAGGGCGCCGCCGCCGCAGAGGAAAAGGCCGACAGGTCCCTTGAATTTATTCATTTCCGTTGACCGCTTGAAAATAATAGAATTATATACGGAGAACCATAGACATTCTAGCACAGGAAGCGCGAAGTAAGAAAGCCTCATGAACAATTACCTCGTCATAGCCGGCCTCGCGGTCATCATGGCGCTCACCCTCGTCCTCCCCTTTTCGGTGAAAAAGGTGGAGGAGGAGCTGGAGGCGTTCCTGTTCGCGATGGGCGTGGGGGCGGTCACCATTTCAGGCGTCTGGAGCGGTCACCTGGTACTGGAAGCTTTTAAGGAGCCGGTCCCGATAAGCCTGGCAGTGCTGACGGTCGGCTTCATCTTCAAGCGGGTGCGGCACAGGATCAAATCCTGGCTGCAATGGCTTACGGAGAAATTCGGCCTGCCGCGCACGGTCTTCATAATCGTGGCTTTCCTCGGCTTCGCCTCCAGCGTTATCACGGCCATCATCGCCGCGCTGGTCCTGGCCGAAGTCATCACCGTGATGAAGTTCAACAGGGCCTTCGAGGTGCGGACCGTGGTCTACGCGTGCTTCGCGATAGGCCTCGGCGCCGCCCTGACCCCGCTCGGGGAGCCCCTT
>CAZJUL010000406.1:0-2677 GCA_964549095.1 uncultured Elusimicrobiaceae bacterium | reverse complement strand
TGATACCCGGGTTCCGCGTAAGCAGCTTCTGGTGGGCGCTGGCTTTCGCGCTCGCGCTCTCGGCCATCAACGGTATATTCCACGTGTTTCCGCGCCTCCCGCGCTCAGAGCCATGACTAAAGAAACTCCGGTGGTCCCGGCTGTGACCAGGCGGGCGCACCTCGTAACCTTCCTGGCCGCGCTCCTCGCCTGTGTAGTCACCGTTCTATGGATGACGGGGCCGTACCTGCTTTCGCTGTTCCTGGGCGGCACGCTGGCCATGCTCGCCTATCCGGCATATCAATGGCTGCGGGCTAAGAAGTGCGGCCCCAGGCTGGCCGCGGCCGCGGTCACCGCCCTGCTCCTGCTGCTGGTCATAGCGCCGCTGACCGGGTTCTCTTTCCTGGCCGTGAAGCAGGGGATAGCCATCGGCCAGGAGATGGCCGAGCTCAAGGAGTTCTCTCCGACGGCGCTCACCGCCGCCCTGAGCCGCTGGCAGCTGGTCAAAACGGTGATCGGCGACCAGAGGAAGGTGAACGCGCGGCTGAAGAGCGCGATACAGGCCACCGGACAGTACACCGGGGCCGTCGTCCTGAAGCTGGGGAAAGGCCTCCCTGAACTCCTCCTTCAGCTTCTTCTGGCCATGATCGCTTTCTTTTTCTTCCTGCTGAACGGGGAGCAGTTCGTGGACTGGATCCTGGGCCTGGGCGTGCTCGACCGGAACGTACAGGAAAAGCTCGTCGAATCGTTCAGGAGCACCACCATCTCCGCCGTCCTGGCGAGCCTGGCCGCCGCCGTCTCCCAGGCCGCGCTGATCGTGCTCGGGTTCCTGGTCATCGACGTGCCGGGCGCGTTCCTGGCCGGGGGGCTCACTTTCATCTTCGCGTGGATACCAATGATGGGGACGGCCCCGGCTTCGCTGGCGGGGATGCTTTACCTCTACGTGACGCACGGGTCGCCGTTAAAAATGATATTGATGATAGCCCTGGCGCTCGCGGCCGGCGTCATAGACAACCTGGTCCGGCCCCTGGTCCTGAAAGGCCGGGCCGATATGCATCCGCTGGTGGGGCTTATCGCCATTATCGGCGGCCTCCGGCTGTTCGGGATACAGGGCGTCCTCATCGGCCCGATCCTGGCCGCGATGCTGATCTCCCTGCTCAAGATCTGGCCCGTAATTAAACACCGGTTCGGGATAGGCCCGGCCGCGGACCGCTGACCTGCCGGACCCGGTCACGCCACGAACCCGGAAGCCTTTTAAAAGGCTGAAGGGAACGCCGACAATGTTATGAAGATAAAAAGATTTTCCCGTTTTATATGGTGGCTCCTGTTTTCGGCTATAGCTATCCACCTGCTGATGATCGGGCGGGTCCTGTACATAATGGACAATATGCGGCTGATCAACAGCCGGTTCGGGCTCGGGTATGTGGAGCTTACACGGGACCTTGAATTGACCGACGGCCTGCGCCGCGCCGAAAAGGCTATCCGGATATACTCGCTTAAACCGTCTTCAGCCAGCCGGGCGGTCTACTGCAAATCCCTGCGGGACGCCGACAGGGCCGCGGCTGCGGCCGCTTCCGCCGGCGCTTATTCCGGGGGAGCCGGCGCGTTCGACCTAGCTCCGCTGCGCGCCTCCCTTGTGAACGATCTCCGGCGCTGCGCGTCTCCCCCCGTTTCGCTCCCGGACAGGAACGCGGAGCAGGAGGAGTTCGCCGCCTTCTTCGACCTGGCCTCCCGGCTGCCGGAAAAGATCTCCGCTCACTCCCGCACCCGGCTGGAGGCAAGCCTCCTCCTCTCGCAGGTCCTGAGGGAAAAGACCGTGGAGCTGGTCGTGGGCATCTTTGCCATAGCTACCGTAATACTCCTGCTGATGCTCTGGGCCGCGTATTCCCTGCGGCGCCTCAACAAGGACGTGGTCAGGCAGCGCAACGAGATACTGGTGCTGAAAGAGGGGCTGGAGCAGTCCTCGCTGGGGGTCGCGCTAACCGACACGACCGGCAACATTGAATACATCAACCCGGCTTTTACCACCATGCACGGCTATTCGTCCGTTGAGGCCGTAGGCAAAAACATCAGGTTCCTGGAATCAGGCGGGACGCCCGCGGCGCTTTATCAAACCCTATGGAAGACCCTGCGCAGCGGCCTGCCCTGGACCGGCCAGTTCGACAACAGGACGAAGTCCGGCGAGCTGCTCGGGGTCAGGGCCAACATGTCCCCCGTGCGCGACAGCGAAGGCATAGTCACCAATTTTATAGCCCTGTATAAAGACGTAACCCTTGAGAAACAGCTTATGGCCGAAGTAGTGGAGGCGAAGCGCGAAGCCGAACAGGCCAACCAGACCAAGAGCTATTTCCTGGCCGCGATGAGCCACGAAATCCGCACCCCCCTTAACGCGATAGTCGGCATGCTGGAACTCCTGGACGAGGCGAAGCTGAACAAGGAGCAGGCCCAGTATGTTTCGATCATGCGCAACGCCAGCGAGACGCTCATTTCCCTGATAAACGACATCCTGGATATCTCGAAGATAGAAGCCGGGAAGGTGGAGATCGAAAGGCTCCCCTTCAACCTGGAAGAGCTTGTCTCGGAGGTACTGGAACTGATGTCGGTGCGGGCTTTCAAAAAGAACCTGGAGATCAACAGCAAGATCGCGCCGGATGTCCCGGTATTCGTCGAGGGCGACGCCATGCGGCTCCGGCAGGTG
>CAZJUL010000405.1:0-2678 GCA_964549095.1 uncultured Elusimicrobiaceae bacterium | reverse complement strand
TGGAAGAGTGCCTGCGGAAAGCGCTCCCCGGCACTTTCGCTTTCGCCTACAACCACCGCGGCAAGAAAGCCGTGGAATCGTTCGACCGCTGGCATCGGCCCGCGCCGGAAGCACTGGCGGAGTTCACCGCCCGCGAGGGCGGGGTTAAATTCCTGGTAAAGGCACGGCACCGCGGTATCGACCCCTGGCTTTTCCTGGACCTGCGCGCGGGCAGGCGGTTCATCGGCGCGAACGCCAAGGGCTTAAGCGTCCTTAACCTGTTCGCCTACACCTGCGGCGTCGGCGTCTGCGCCGCGGCCGGCGGCGCCAAAGAAGTCTGGAACGTGGATTTCGCCAGGTCCAGCCTGGAGGTGGGCCGGCAGAACGCCGCGCTTAACGGTATACCTGGCGAACGGTTCAAATTGATAAACGAAGACTGCCTGACGGTGGTCCGCCAGCTGGCCGGCCTGCAGGCGGGGGGGCGCTATGGCCAGAAGAGGCGCTATGAAAGATTCTCTCCGAAGTCTTTCGACCTGGTATTCCTGGACCCGCCGGCCTGGGCCAAGGGCCCGCTGAGCGCCGTGGACGTTATCCGCGATTATCCGGGGATGTTCAAACCGGCAGTGCTGGCGACGAAGCCGGGGGGACGGGTCATCGCCACCAACCACGTGGCCGCGGTGGATCTGGACGCCTGGACAGAAGTGCTCCGCCGCTGCGCCGCCAAAGCCGGCAGGCCGATAAGGAATATAGAGCCGATAGCGCCGGATCCCGATTTCCCGTCCTTCGACGGCAAGCCGCCGCTCAAGGTCGCGGTCTGCGAAGTGTGATCCGGGCCGCAGTTCCTGTCTGGATATGAAACCGCCGGAAATCCCGGCGGTCTTTTTTTAACTCTGCCAATTAATGTTCTCCATAGGTAAAACCTGCTGCCTGCGGGGCAACAGGGATGTTACCGATGGGGGCGCGTATAACTCCGCATAGCGGCCAAAGGTCCGCAAAGAGTAATCTATCTTTATGAACACAGGGCTGAACTCCCGCCGCGCTCAACTGACGAAGGCTCAAGGTGAGCCGGCCGCTATGTCCGCGGCTGGAGCTGCGGCACAGGCGCAGAGATCGTTTCAGGAGGAAAAATGAAAATTGTTTTGGCAATAGTGTTGGCAGTCTGGCTCGTCCCGGTAACCGGAGCGCAGACCACCCCGGCCCCGGACAAGCCCGCGGTCGTCCCTGCACCCGCAGTGCAGCCCGCTCCCTTTCCGGCCCCCGCGCATCAGCCGGCGGCGCCCCTTACCCCGGAAACAGGCGCAGGTCCCTTCCGCCCTTTCCTGCCCCCGGTAGCCAAGCCTCCCGCTGCGGCTCCCGCACAGCCCGCACCCGCCCAGCCAGCCGCCGCGGCGCCCGGAGCCCAGGCTCAAACTGCTGCGGCAGCACCCGCGCAGTTCGTCAATCTTTCCACCCCGACCGTTATAAATGCGCCTTCGGCCCCGGACTCCGGCACGTTCCGGCCTTTCCACGCCCCGGACCCCGGCGGGGCCGCGCCCAAGGTCCTGCCTATTAAACCGCTTACTGTCGCAGAGCTCAAGAAAAAACAGAAAAGCGAGATGGCGGAGCTTAAAAGCAGTTTTCGCAAAGCCGTGAATACCAAAAAGGCGGAACAGCGGGTGGAGATGAAAGCGCTGCTGGACGCCGACAGCGCCGAAAAACGCTAAAGGAACAAGATATGAAAAAATATGTCTGCAAGGTCTGCGGCTACATCTACGATCCCGCCGTCGGGGATAAACTGAACGATATCCCGCCGGGCACCGCTTTTGAGAAACTGCCGGCAGGCTGGGTCTGCCCCGAATGCGGCGCCGGCAAAGAAGAGTTCGAGCCGGTGAGCTGACAGCCGCCCCCCTGTAAATTACCGCACGCGTAAGGATAACTACCGGTGAGAACCGGTACGGGGCGGCATTTGTCTAAAATGCTAAAATTTACCTGTAGCAGGCGGCACAGGGAGGCGTCAATGATAGGTAAGAATATCGCGGACTATGCGGAACTTCTGAAAGACTATACCGAACTCCGGCTGCAGGAAAACCGCACCACAAGGATAGGCCTGCTTAACGGCAGCCTTACCACTAATGAAACAAGCGCGACCGGCGGGGGTTCCGCCCGCGTCTGCAGGAACGGTTCCTGGGGCTTTTCTTCAAGTCCGGGACAGGCCGCCGAAAGCGTGAAGACCGTGATAAAGGCCGCGCTGGAAAACGCCGCGTTCCTGGATTCCCGGCTGAAAAAAGGAAAAGGTCCGCTGCCGTCCGCAAAAGGCGTTTCCGAAAACGACTTTTCGACGAAAAAACCCCGCAGAACGCAGAAGGAGCTGGTCGAATTCGCCAAAGAAATAGATTCCCATATCTCGCGGTCTTACAAGAACCTGAAGAGCCGCGCCGTGGTAGTGTCCGCGCTGGATATGGAGAAAGCGCTGCTCACCTCCGACGGCGGCAGGTCCAGTTCGATGACGCCGCGCTCGATAGTGATGGCTTCGCTTTCCGTGGAAAAAGGCGGGGCGCCGGTTGAGCTGTATAAAGTGTTCGGCGCCAGGGGCCAGTTCGAGGATGTTTTTAAAAAGCCTTCCGATCTTTTCCCGGAGATAGATGAATTATACGGCCACCTGATGAAAAAAGCCGAGGGCGTTTTCCCGGAAGCCGGCAATAAGGAATGCATTCTTGACG
>CAZJUL010000404.1:230-2680 GCA_964549095.1 uncultured Elusimicrobiaceae bacterium | reverse complement strand
GCCCTTAAAAAAAATCTTCAGCATGTTAAGCTGGTCTTTTTCGTCCTCGACCGCCAGTATCTTGGGCATTTCAGGTTCTCCTCTTTTCTTTTTCAGCGCCCGGTTTCGGCCGACACGCGCTCCATAGCTTTAAGGCTTTTGGGATGGTCCGGCACCAGCTTGAGGGCCGCTTCCCAGCTGCTTCTTGCTTTTTCAAGATCGCCGGTGCCGTAGGCCGATATTCCCTGCAGGTAAAGCTCGTCGGCTTCGGTTTTTTCCGCGTCCGTGGGTATCCTCGGCGCCGGCGCTTCAGCTTTTGCGGCCTGCCTGCCGGGCCTCGGGCGCTTGGGCGCGGACGCTTCCGGTCCCCCCGCTCCTTCAGCCGCCCCGGCCCCCGCGCCTTCGGCGCCGGCCGCCTGTCCTTCCGCCGAGGCGACGCGCACCGGCCGGGCTCTCTCCCCCGGCCGCAGTTTTTCAAGGAGCTGGTTGCGGAGTTCCGTCATCCGCCTGCTGCCCGGGTACCGCTCCAGCGCTTCCGCTATGAGCGTGAAGGCCTGCGGATACTGCCCGCCGGCCATCGCCTTTTCCGTCCTGCCGATGCTGTCCAGCAGCGCGTTGTAATCGTAGGCCGCGCCCAGGTCTTTCCAGGCGCGGGAGGCTAGGTCCGCGCTCCCCGCCGCCGGGATGAAAGTCTCCAGCTTTTCCGCGGCGCCGGAGTAATCCTGTTTCAGGAAGGCCTGCCGCGCTTCGTCCAGCCACGAGCCGCCTCTTTCCTTCGTGCGCGCCAGCGACAGGCGGTCTTTCAGGCGCGCCATCAGGGCTTTCGCTTCCTTGTCCAGTTTTTCACCCTGCGCCGATCTCGCCGGCGCTGAGATCTTAAGCCAAAGCCCCAGGTCCCTGTAAGCCGATTCCCAGTCGCGCCTGGCCAGGGCCGGGAAAACGTTCCGGCAGTAGATGGACGAGTTGATGCCGTAAAATCCCCGCACCCGCCCTTTGTCCAGCTCGCGCGGGATCCTTTCGGTGAGGTAGCGTCGTATTTCGTCCCTGAGCCACTCCTGCGGGGGCCTGCGGCTTTCAAGCAGCAGGAAAGAGTCGTAAGCCAGCAGCAGCCGTCCGTCGTTGAAGAGCCCGCGGGCCTTGGCAAAGCCGAGGCGCAGCTCCGGTTCCCGGACCTCGCCCAGCATTTCAAGCGCCGCCTCGTCCAGCGCGGCGTAAAGCCGCGAACCGTCCGCCGGTGCCGCCGGCGCCGAAGAGTAGGACGCCGCCGCGCGCCCGGTCAGCTCTTTCAGGGCCGCCAGCGCCCGCTTGTCGCCGGGAGAAGTCTTGAGTATATCCAGGTAAACGGACAGCGCCTCGTGCTGCAGGCCCCTGCCTTCCAGCTCCGCGCCGGCCGCCATTCGCGCTTCGGTAGTGTCGCCGGTCCACGGCGTAGCCCCGGCCGGCGTGACCGGCGCGAGGAAAAGGAGAGACAGAGCCAGCGCGGTCAGTTTCACGGCGCCTCCCGCAGCTCTTTCTGATCCTGCAGCAGCTTATGCGCCTGCTTCAGCTTCAGCGCGGCTTTTTCCATTTCCGGGTCGTCTTCCAGGGCCCTGCCGAAATCCAGCACGGCCTCGGCGTACCTGCTCGCGCGCATGGCCTTTATCCCCGCTTCGTAGGCGACTTCCGCCGGCCCGCCGAACCTGAACAGCAGGCTTATATGGTGCGTGTCGCCGAAGACGCCGAAAGGCAGCCAGGCGTAATCCAGCTGCCAGGCCCCGAAGCTGATCCCCGCGCCTGCGCGCAGCCCGGAACCCTGCTCCTGCCCGCTTTCGTAGCCGGCCCGGAGATAGAGCAGCTCGGCCGCCCTGAACTGCGCCCCGGCGCTGTAATACGCGGCCTGCTCTTTCGGAAAATGTATGTCCGCCCCAACGGAGAACCTCTCCAGCGCGCCTTTCCAGCCGAAGCCCGCGTCCAGCGTGAGCGGGAGGGATTCGCTTTCACTGTCGAATTTTACCGCCTGGCCCAGGTTCTTGAGGGCGAGCCCGAAGGAAAGCGCGCCGTCCAGCTTCTCTTTCAAGGGCAGCATCGCGAAGCCGGCGTCGGCCATCACCGCGCTGACGGAAACCGCCGACAGGTTTTGCGTCGCCTGCCGGATGGTCAGCCCGGCGCAGATGTCGTGGGAACTTTCCAGCCTGGCGCCCCAGCTGGCGGCAATAAGCGAATCGCGCGCTTTGAAGGAGGACAGCGCGCCGCCGGCCGCGTCATAGGAATCTATAGAGCCGTAGTTCAGCGTCTTGTACCGCAGGCCGAAAGCGCCGCTGGAGCGGGTGGCGTGGGCGAAAGCGACGTCCTGGAACTGGGAATCCACCAGCCAGTTGGCGTGCGAGAATACGACCTCGTTGCGCTTCAGCATCCCCAGCAGGGCCGGGTTGTAGGACATGTTCTGCAGGTTCTGGAAAAGCCCCACGCCCACCCCGCCCATTGCGGTCTGG
>CAZJUL010000404.1:0-220 GCA_964549095.1 uncultured Elusimicrobiaceae bacterium | reverse complement strand
GTGCGCGGCCGGGTCCATCCGCAGGAAGCTGAGCGCCGTGGAGCCGGCTGAGCCGCCGGCGGAAGAAAGGCCGGGGGCGGCGAGCAGGACGGCGAGGAGCAGCGCGGCCGGCAGGACAGCGCGTCCCGCGGTACCGGCCTCCCTCGTTGTTATAAGGTTCCCGCTCATATGCTTACCTGATTATTACCAGCTTGCCGGTCTTTGAATCGCGCGCGCTCTT
>CAZJUL010000403.1:0-2725 GCA_964549095.1 uncultured Elusimicrobiaceae bacterium | reverse complement strand
CAGGATGGATATAGGCACCAGCAGCATCACCGCCAGCATCCCCTGGCGCGGACAGAACGGCACGGTAGCCGCGCCCGCCCTGTCCTTCTCGGGTGACGATAACACCGGCATCTATAATATACGCGCCGACGTGCTCGCCTTCGCGACCGGCGGCATAAAGCGGTTCGAAATCGCCACCACCAGCATCACCGCCACCCTCCAGCTGCTCGGCCAGAACGGCACGGTCTCCGCTCCGGCCTATTCCTTCTCAGGCGACACTGACACGGGCTTCTACAATATGGGGGCCGACACGATCTGTTTCGTGACCGCCGGGGTGGACCGCATGTGCATAAACAACCTTGGGTACGTGGGCATAGGCATGAGCTCCCCCACCTACTCGCTGCAGCTCAAGACCGACAGCGCCGCCAAGCCCGGCGGCGGTTCCTGGACCACTTATTCCGACGTGCGGCTGAAAAAGAACATAGAGCCCATAGACGACGCGCTCGGCAAGCTGCTGCGCCTGCGCGGCGTCACCTACCAGTGGAAAGACCCCGCCTCGCAGGGCAACATGACGGGCCGCTACATGGGTATGATAGCCCAGGAAGTGGAGAAGGTCGTCCCGGAATGGGTCGGCACCAGCGCTAACGGCTACAAGGACATGACAATTATGGGCTTCGAAGGCCTGACGGCCGAAGCGGTGAAGCAGCTTAATAAGGAAGTGGAAGACCTGGCGAAGGTCGTGGACGCGCAGGAAAAGATGCTGTCGGAACTGGAACAGCTCGTCGGCAAGTATCCGGAAAAGAAGCCCGCGGCGGGCATCTGAACGGCGCGGCCCCGACCAGCGGGGCCGCCTCCGGCACAATAATAACGCCGGCCTCGGGGCCGGCGCTTTATTTCAGAGTTAAAAAAGATTTGCCCGGGAAGAAGGCGGCTAGAACAATTCCTCGTCGGATTCCTGCGCCCTTATGTACTTCACCTTTTCGTTCTCGTCCGGATCGGGCGACTCGAAGCCGCTGGGCTCGTCCTGGGCGGGCTGCCTGCCGGGATCGTCGGGGAGCGGGAGCTGCGCGTAAGTCTTGGGCTTGCGCTTGGCCGCGGGCTTGGGCTTGGGGGCCTTTTCGGCCGCCGACGCGCCCTTGGAAGAAAAATCGAGCAGCTCTATGGCGTTATTGTTGATGCCCCGCACTATTATCCCCTTCGCCACGTCCACTTCGAACTGGTAGATCAGCGGGTCCTGCTTGGGCTTCAGCAGGCGGTACTGCACCACGAAAATGTCGCCGTTCAGGATGGTGGCCGACCATTCCTCGTTAAGGCCGCGGGCGGAGTTGGAAAGGAAAGAGTTGGCGAACCAGCTGGAGATAGTGCCGCGCCCTCCGGAGAGCTTGTAGTTCTTCACCGTCTCCATGGCTTTCCTGGTGTTTTCGTTGGAGGACGGCTCGGGGGACGGCCTGGGCCCGGCCGGGGTTTCCGGGGCGGCGGTCGGGGCGGGCTCACCCGCGGGGGTTTCCGGCAGCACGCCTTTTTCGTCGTTCAGCCCGGCCCCGGTCGCGGCTGTATCTTTTCCTTTCTTGTTTCCCAGGAGGCCGTCGTCGCCGAAGAAGAGATAGCCCAGCCCGCCGGCAGCTATAGAACCGAACACTATCATTGTCACGATGAAAGCCATCTTGCCGCGCTTCTTTTTGAGCTCCGGCTGGGGCTGTTTTATTTCGTCGCCCTTCTTCTGCAGCGGCACGGGGATCCGTTCCGTCTTATCCGGCAGGGGGGCGGCTTTCGCGGCCGCGGCCGCGCCATCCGCGGGCTTTGCGCCTGCTTCCGGGGCCTTCGCCTTGGTACCCGGCACCGACGAGGTGCCGCCCATCCAGGACGGCTGCGTCTGCAGGAACGCCGCCCCGCTGGGCACGGTCTGCTGGAAGGCGGTCCTCCCGGACGGCGGCTGGGCGGCCTGCTCGCCGCTGGTAACCGTCCGCATATCCGGGGAAATATTGGAACCGGGCGTCATCGGCTGGGAAGCCGCGGGAGCCGGCGCCGGGGCCTGTTCAGCCTTGGACTGGATATTAAATTGCTGTTTTCCGCTTTCCTGGGCGGCCTTGGTAACGACGGTAAAATCGTAGACTATGCCGGAAGCCTGCTGCGGCAGCGGCTGAAGGTTCTCTTTGGGAGCGCCGGCCTGCTGCGCTCCTTCCTGGCCTTCTGCAAAGTCACCGGGCTTGAAACTCTGCAGTTGCGAGTGGCCGAGGCTGGTGAGCTTCCTGCTGGTGAGGCTCTTCTCGTCCTTGTCGCCCGAAGCGTCGGTGTCCAGCGTCCGCTCCAGCCCGACCGCGTGCGAGGGCCGCATGCTCTTGAGGGGCCTGCTGTCCGGTACCCTTATCGTTTCCTGCTGGCCTTCCTGCGGCTGCGCGCCGGCCGTTTCCGGCTTCTCCTCCGGCTCCGCCGCGAACCGGCTCTCCTGCCCGGCCCCGGCCTTTGTTTCCCGCCGCGCTTCGGGAGCGGCCGCCGCGCCCTGCTGCCCGGCGGGGGCGGCTTCCTGCGGGGGTTCCAGCCGGACGCCGCGGAGGCGCTTCTCGTCCTCGAGCCTGCTTTCCGCGGTCTTTAGCTGGTCTTCCAGGCTTTCCTGCTTTATATCTTCGAGCTTTTTAACGGTGTCGGATTTGTCCTGGAGCTCGGACAGGTGCCGGACCTGGGAGATCTCCTTGTCCTGTAATACCGTTTTCTCGGAAACGCTGCGGAGCTTTTCCTCCAGCTCCTG
>CAZJUL010000402.1:0-2727 GCA_964549095.1 uncultured Elusimicrobiaceae bacterium | reverse complement strand
AATACACAAAAGTCTTCATTGACGCCATCGGCTACGAGCTCGGCCCCAATGTGGTCACCTCGTCGGAACTTGAAAAGCGCATCGCCCCGATGCTGGAAGCGCTGCACCTCGCCCCGGGGCAGCTGCAGGCCCTGACCGGCATACGCGAGCGGCGGTGGTGGGACCCGGGGTTCGCCCTTTCCGAGGGCGCCGCGCGCGCCGGCCGCAAAGCCCTGGCGCAGGCGGGGCTTTCCGCGGCCGACCTGGGCGCGCTGGTATACGCCGGCGTCTGCCGCGAGCACAGCGAACCGGCCACGGCCGCCGCGGTGGCCGACAAGCTGGGCGTTCAGCCCGCCACTACCGTTTTCGACGTCTCCAACGCCTGCCTGGGCGTCCTCAACGGGATGCTGGATATCGCGAACCGCATAGAGCTCGGCCAGATAAAGGCCGGGCTGGTGGTATCCTGCGAATCCTCGCGGGATATCAACGACAGCATGATAAAAGAGATGCTGGCCGACAAAAGTTTCGACTGCTTCCGGCTTTCTATCGCCACGCTTACCGGCGGCTCCGGGGCGGTGGCGGTGCTCCTTACGGACGGTTCTTTCGGCGGAGCGCATAAAAAGCACAAACTGCTGGGAGCCGTCTACCGCGCGGCCTGCGAGCATCACAAGCTCTGCGTCTGGCACCGCGACAATATGTTCACCGACGCCACGGCCGCCCTGAAGCACGGCGTTGTCCTCGGCCGGGAGACCTGGGCGGACCTGCTGAAAGAACTGGATATGCGCGCGGAAGAATTCGGAAAGGTCATCTGCCACCAGGTAGGTTCGACGCACAGGAAAACCATACTGGAAGCGCTGGGCATACCGGAGCACAAGGATTTCGCGACCTACGAATACCTCGGCAATATGGGCACGGCCGCCCTGCCGTCGGCAGCGGCCATAGCCGACGAGCGGGAATTCCTGGTTCCCGGCGACAATGTGGCGTTCCTGGGCATAGGCAGCGGCCTGAACACGATAATGATGGGCGTTAAATGGTAACTATGACCTCTTACCTTCCCGACGGCGTTTCACAAGAGCTGTACCCCTTCACCGGTAAATACCTGGCGCTGAAAAGCGGCGCCAGGATGCATTACCTGGACGAAGGAAAAGGCAAACCCGTGGTGATGGTGCACGGCAACCCGTCCTGGTCCTTCTATTACCGCAACCTGGCGCTGGCGCTGCGCGGCTCCAGCCGCGTCATAGCGCCGGACCATATCGGCTGCGGGCTCTCCGACAAGCCCGGCGACGACGAATACGATTACACCCTCCAGAGCCGCGTGGACAACCTGGAGTTCCTGCTGGACAGCCTCGGCGTGAAAGACGATATCACGCTGGTGATGCACGACTGGGGCGGGATGATAGGCTCGGCCTACGCCGTGCGGCATCCCGGGCGGATAGAAAAGCTGGTGATACTCAATACCGCCGCTTTTTTTCTGCCCAAGGGGAAGACCTTTCCCCCCGCCCTGCGTCTGTCCCGCACCTGGCTTGGCGCCGCGCTGATACGGGGCTTTAACGCCTTCGCGCGCGGCACGGCCTGGGTAGGCTGCACGCGGCGCAGGATGCCCCGCGCGCTCCGCGCCGCCTATGCCGCCCCTTACGACAGCTGGGACAACCGCATAGCCACCCTGCGCTTCGTGGAGGATATACCGCTGGCTCCCGGCGACAGGGCTTTCCCGCTGGTGGACGAGACGCAGGCGAAGCTGGGCATCTTCTCCGCCCTGCCGATGCTGATCTGCTGGGGCCTGAAGGATTTCGTCTTCGACCGGCATTTCCTGGAAGAATGGAAACGCAGGTTCCCCGGCGCGGAGGTTCACGCTTTCCCCGACTGCGGGCATTACATCCTCGAAGACGCGCAGGAAGAAGTGATCCCGCTTATAAAGCGTTTTATAAACAACTGATGCGCGACCTCAAAAACATCTCCCTGCTGATAGCGGAACTCGCGGCGGCCGTACCGGACCGCACCGCCGTCATAGACGGAATCCGCTCCATTACCTTTAAAGAACTGGACGCCGAGATCTCCCTGCTGGCGGCCGGCCTGCCGCGCGCCGGCATAAAGCCCGGGCTGCGGACGGCCCTGATGGTGCCTCCCTCCATAGAATTCGTGGCGCTCACCTTCGCCCTGTTCCGTGCCGGTGCGGTGATAGTGCTCATAGATCCGGGCATCGGGCTGAAAAATATGCGCGCCTGCCTGGACGAGGCCCGGCCGGAGGCTTTCGTCGGCGTGCCTAAAGCCCACGCGGCCAGGCTGCTGCTCGGCTGGGCCAAAAACACCCTGCGCATCTCCATTACCGCCGGGAAGAAATGGTTCTGGGGCGGGTTCAACCTCGACGATATCAGGCAGCTGGGCGCGGGCGCCCCGGCGCCGGCGGCAGAAGCCACCCCCGAAACCGCGGGGATACTGTTCACCTCGGGCAGCACCGGCGCGCCTAAAGGCGCCGTCTACACCCACGCGATGTTCGCCGCGCAGGCGCAGATGCTGAAGGAATATTTCGGCATAGAGCCCGGCTTCTGTTCAGTGCCCACTTTCCCCTCTTTCGCCCTTTTCGACGTAGCGCTGGGGCTTACCATAGTCGTCCCGGATATGGATTTCACCAGGCCCGCGGCGGTAAACCCTTCGATGCTCGCGGAACTGATAAACCGGCATAAAGCCGTGCAGCTGTTCGGCTCCCCGGCGCTGCTGGACACCCTCAGCCGCTACGGCGAGAAGAAC
>CAZJUL010000401.1:0-2742 GCA_964549095.1 uncultured Elusimicrobiaceae bacterium | reverse complement strand
GCCGCCCCCGCCACCGAAACCGGATACCCCCGAGGTCTGCGAGCCGCCGCCCCCGCCGCCGCCCAGGCCGCCCAGGCCGCCGCCCATAGAGGGCACCGGGGTCCGTGAAGAGGACGAAGCGCTGCGCCCGCCCTGGGAAGGAGCGCTGCCGGAAGCGGAGCCGCCCTTGGCCATCCAATCGGAAACATCGGCTTTAGAACCCTCCAGCAGGGAAAGGTCCAGACCCCT
The DNA here is from genome assembly GCA_964549095.1 of uncultured Elusimicrobiaceae bacterium. Classification (GTDB taxonomy): domain Bacteria; phylum Elusimicrobiota; class Elusimicrobia; order Elusimicrobiales; family UBA9959; genus JAHJSU01. The sequence goes on along the minus strand of CAZJUL010000401.1, from coordinate 2,514 downwards.
GCTCTCCATCCTGTTCTTGGCTTTCTTAGCCAGCACGGCCTCGCTGTCGGAAGGGCTGAAGTAGCTCAGGAGGGGCATCAGCGCGTTCTTCGGGCTGAAGCCGTAATGGAAATTTCCCTTATCGCCGGGCTTAAAATCCCCGAGGCCCTGGAAGACCAGGAAAAGGAAAACCCCGCCGCCGCAGGCGAGGAATACAAGGACGAATATCGCCATCGCTTTTTTTCTGCTGTTTTTGCTTTCAGCCATAAAGCCCCCGTGAGGATAATGTCTAAAAAACACCTGACCTTATTTCCCGCGCTGTCCACCGGACAACCGGGAAATAAAGTTTTACTGCTTTCCTGATTAGAGTCTAGCAGACGAAACCGGAAATTTCAAGGGCTATTTTTTTAGCAGGTTTTATGCTTTTCGGCTATCAGGGCGGCCAGGTCGTCCACCTGCCGCAGGTCCGCGTCCGTCGGCATTCCTTTCACCATTACCGGCTTGAGCACTTCCACCTTCAGGTTCGGCAGCATGCCGGCGAGCGTCTCGACGGCTTTGCCCCCCCACCCGAAGGAACCTATCACGGAGATGAACTTCGTCTTCGGCCGCAGCGCGTTGGCGAGGTAGGCGATATAGACCGCCTTGGGATGCGGCCCGGCCAGCACGGTGGGCGTACCTATCACGACCGTGGCCGAATCGACCAGCGCCATAGCCGCGCGCCCGATGTCGGGGTCCTCCAGGTTTATCTTCTCCGCCGGGACGCCCTTCTCCTGCAGCGCGCTTACAAGCCGGTTCACCAGCAGCAGCGTGCTGCCGTGCATTGAAACGTAGGCCACCAGGACCTTGTTCTTCGCTTCGCCCAGCGCCCAGTCCCTGTAGGCGGCCAGCGCGAATTCCACGTCCTTATGCATCGGCCCGTGGCTGGGCGCTATCAGCGCCAGTTCCAGCCCTTTCAGTTTTTCGAGGTTGCTTTTAATGTTGTTCCTGAAGGGCATCATGATCTCGGCGTAATAGCGCTTCATCGGCGAATAAACTATTTTGGGGTCGGCGAAGGGCTCGTCCGCGGCTATGTGCGAGCCGAAGAAATCGCAGGAAAAAAGTATCTTGTCCTCTTCCAGGTAGGTGCACATGGTCTCCGGCCAGTGCACCCAGGGCGTGTAGATGAAGCGCAGGGTCTTGCCGCCCAGGCCCAGGGTTTCCCCGTCCTTCACCTCTATGAACTTTTCGGCCGGGATGTGCAGGTGGGACATCAGCAGCTCTTTGCACTTGGGGTTGGTGACGACCTTTGCCCCCGGGTATTTTTCCAGCACGGCGGGGATGGCGCCGGAATGGTCCTGCTCGCAGTGGTGCGCCACCACGTAATCCAGCTTCTCCACGCCGCGCAGGAAATCGAACAGGACCTCTTTTTTTTCAGGGTCCGCGGAATCCAGCAGGACGGTCTTGTCCTTGCCGCGCACCAGGTAGGCGTTATAGCTGGTGCCGTCCGGCAGCGGTATCAGGGCGTCGAACATGCGCCTGTTGAAATGATTTACCCGAATGGAATAAACTTCGTCGGCTATTTTTACCGGGATCATGGATGTTTCTCCTTATATGATGCTGGGTTCGCTGGCCTTCATTTCCCGCCGCAGACGGGGCAGCGCTTTATTTTCTTAAGCGGCACGGTATGCAGCATCCCGTGCGCGAGATCGTAGATGAGCAGGCGGCCGCGCGCAACAGGCAGGCCGCACAGCAGCTTCAGCGCCTCGGCGGCCTGCAGGGCGCCGAGGGCGCCGGGCACCGGCCCGGGCACCGGGACCGGGCCGGCCGGGGGCGGCGGGGTATGCGGGAAAGCGCAGCGCAAGCACGGCCCGCGGCGCGGGTCGAACACCGCCAGCTGGCCCTCGAAGCCGTACACCGCCCCGTGCACGAACGGCCGGCCGGCGCGGAAGCAGGCCTCGTTTATGGCCAGCCGCGCCGTAAAATTGTCGGTGCAGTCCAGCACCAGCGAATATTTTTTTAAAAGCGGCGCCAGGTTCGCGGCGTCCAGCTTCCGGGTGAGCGGCTCAAATTTCACATTCGGGTTCAGTTCTTTCAACCGCGCGGCCAGCAGGGAAGACTTCGGCCTGCCGATATCGCGGGTCCTGAAGAACACCTGCCTGTTAAGGTTGGAAAGCTCGAGGTCCCCAAAATCCGCAAGACCAAGCCGTCCCACGCCAGCGGCGGCGAGATAGGCGGAGACCGGGCCGCCCAGCCCGCCGGAGCCGGCCACCAGCACGGCCGACTTTTTAAGTTTTTCCTGGCCCTTCACGCCAATGCCGGGCACTATGATCTGCCTGGCGTACCTTTCCAGTTCCGTCTTTGAAAGCTTCATTGCCCGGCGGCCTCCGCCTTAGCCCTTATCTTTTCCAGGAGCTCTTTGGCGAAATCCGAAAGCGTCCAGTCCCTGGCGCCCATCACTATGAAGATGTCCCCCGGCCTGGCCAGCCGGACCGCCCTGTCCGCGATCTCCGCGCGCTTTTCGAAATAAAAAGCCTTCTTCCCGATCTTCGTGAGCCC
>CAZJUL010000400.1:0-2745 GCA_964549095.1 uncultured Elusimicrobiaceae bacterium | reverse complement strand
TCAATGAGTTTATGACCGGGAACAAGCAGATCGTTCTCACTTCCGTGTTTCCACCCAAATCGCTGGAAGGACTTGAGGCGGCCGTGGGCTTCCAGTTCACGCAGGGGTGGATGGTGGATCTGAAGCTGCCGGCGCCGCAGGCCTACAAAGTGATCCTGGATCAGCTTCTGCAGGGCATGGATATAAGGCTTTCGGAGGACGAGCTCGCCGCTATTTTTGTGAGCAGGAGCGTTCCTTTCGGAGAAGCCATGCGCGCGCTGGCCGCCATGAAAAAACTGGAACGGTTCACCTCGGGCGCCGTTCCGGCTTCTTCGCACGCGCAGCTGCTGGATATGCTGCTGGGCTTCAGTGAAACGGCGTCCGGCGGCGCTCTTACGGATTCGGAATATAAACCGGCGTCCGCCTGGAAGCCTTCTTCCTCCGGCTCCTGGTTCAAGTGGGGTATCTTCTATCCTAAAGGCATGGAGCGGGAGGCCCGGTACGCGCTGTACCGGACGCATGAGCGTTCGTCGGAGCTGGGACTGAAGCTGGATTGGGAGCAGCTTTTCCTCGAAGAATACAACCCCGACGAACTCTACGGAGTTCCTTTTAAAGTGGGAGATTTTTCAGGCGCAAAAGGCGTCAACGGCGTCATTATCCTCGGGCCCCAGCCGACTTCGGCCCTGGGAGCCCAGGAAGCCGAGTTCCGGCATATCACCATAAAGATACTTGAAAGTTTCCAGATAAGGGGCGCCTGGGTGGGCTCCGGACAGATAAAGTCTTGAAAGCCGCGCCCGCGGCCTTGAACAGGCCTTTGACCGTTTCACCGCTTTCTCCCGGGAAGTCCTGGATCATCTCTACGTTCCGGAATCGGCGGAACATTACGGCGACATCACGAATTACTACCTTATCAAGCTCCATAAAATTTTTCCGGACAGTTCCATGCTGGTTTTTGAGGCTTCCGGAGACCGGTGGAAACTCATCAACTATCTGAAAAGTTTCAAGACGGAGCCCCGGCTCATGACCGCTTACAAAGGGGAGGTTTTTGACAGATGCGCCTTGAACGGGGAGCTAATTCATATTGACCCCGCCGTCCTGGAGCACGATCCGGACGCGGCGGAACTTTTCCGTGTTTTTGGCATAAAATCGGCCATAGCCGCCCCGTTCATGCAGGCCGGCGGTCAGGCCGGCCGCATAATCGTATGCGGGGACGCCGGCGCCGGCGGCTTTAAATTGGCCGGCGAATTATCCTCCGTCAACGGGCAGCCTGACGCCGGGATCCACCCCGCGGAACAGTACCTGCGGTTCATCGTCGCCCAGCTTAACTCCGTTTACAAGACTTCGGAAAAGATCTTTTCCGGAAAAAAAGAGAACGACCAGCTTAAGAGCGAGCTTGCCGCCGTGGTGCGGGAATTGGATATGGCCGGTTCCCGGCTTATCCGGGGCGCCAAGGAGCGCAAAGCGCTCTACGAGGTGGTGAATAAGGTTACCGGGGAAGAGAAAGACGTCAAGATCGGTTCCGCCGCGATCCTTAATGTAGTGGCCAAAATGGTGGACGCCGATGTCGTGGCCTGCATGCTTTTTGACGAAACCAGGAACGAGCTGGCGATCAGCCCCGGTTCTTTCGGTATTCCGGACGAGGAGCGGGCGCAGTACAGCGTTCCTATAAGCAATGCCTCTTCCGCTTCGGTGCGCACGTTTCTCAGCCGGAAACCGTTTATCACCCCGGATGCCCAGAGCGATCCCGACGTTCAGGCGCAGTACGCCCGGCATTGGGACATCCGCTCCCTGATGCTGGTGCCCATCTCGCTTCATGGCCGCGTCATCGGAGTTATGCGCGTTGGTTCGCGGCACCGGGATTTCTTCACCCAGGATCAGCTGGAGTTCCTGACCATCATAGCCGACGAACTGGCGATCATCATCGAGATGGTCGGCCTCTACGACAATCTTTCCAGGACCGCCCAGGAACTGGCTCAGTTGAACCGGCTGAAAGACGAGTTTTTATCCACGGTCAGCCATGAGCTGAAGACCCCGTTGACCACTATCAAGGGTTTCGTTTCCGTCATCCTGAGCGGGGAGGTCGGCACGCTCAACGACCAGCAGACCAATTTCCTCACCGTGGTGGATCATTCGGTCAACCGTCTGACGCATCTCATCTCCAATCTCCTTGATCTGTCGCGTCTCAACGGCAAGGTAGAAATGGAATTTTCGGTGGTGAATCTGAACGAACTCATCCGTAATTCCATTTCCAATATGCTGCTCAAAGCCAAGGAAAAAAATATTCTGCTTTCCTCCTCAGTGGATAAGAACCTCCCTCCTGTTTACGCCGATCTGCGGTGGATCTGCCAGGTCGTGGATAATCTGCTGATAAACGCCATAAAATATTCCGGCCCCGGCGCTAAGGTCTGCGTAAGCGGGCATGACAAGGGTTCGGTGGTGGTGGTTTGTGTGGAGGATAACGGGCCCGGCATACCGGTTAAGGAGCAGAAACTGATCTTTGATAAGTTTTACCGCGGTAAAGCGAGCGCCAGCCAGGTGCCGGGCACGGGCCTGGGGCTGGCGATCTCAAAGTCAGTGATCGAAAAACACGGGGGAAAGATCTGGCTGGAATCCAAACCAGGCGCGGGTTGCAGATTTCTGTTCGCTTTGCCGGTAGCCGGGCATAAGGCTCCCGCGCCTCCGCCGCGGGAGCAGTGATCAGTGGGTAGTGAACAGTGGTCAGAGGGGGACATCCGATCAACAAACCGTCCCCTCGCCGGTGTCGCT
>CAZJUL010000399.1:2040-2748 GCA_964549095.1 uncultured Elusimicrobiaceae bacterium | reverse complement strand
ACCATCTATTTCAACAAGCTCGGCCCCCTTTATAACGCCGACAAAACACTGACCTGGGAAGGGCAGACGCTGGTGCACGAGACCGGCCACGTGTGGCAGTACCAGCACGGCGGCGGGGATTACCTGCACAAGGCCTTCTTCGCCAACGCCAAGTACGCCATTACCGAGGGCGACCGGAACAAGGCATATGAATGGAAGCCCCTGGCCGCCGCGGGCGTGCCCTTCTCACAGCTTAACCCCGAACAGCAGGCCACGGTCATAGACAACCTGGCCGCCGACGACCGCCGGCCGGAGGGCAAGAAATACCTGACCGACGCGGAAACGCAATACGCGCGCAATGCGATGCAGCTGGTCTGGGCCGGCAAGGGAGCGCCATGACGAAAACCACCCGCTTTGCAGTCGTAGCCGCGGGCTGCTGCCTGCTGCTGCCTTTCTCCGCCTGCAGGACCAACGATTCGCACGAACCCAACGACACCTATGAAACCGCCACGCCCGTGATGCCCGGCGTGGAAGTGCTGGCCACGGTAGGCCAGAGCAATCCCGACGTGTTCGCCATCGAAGCCCCCGCCGGCAAGACCGTGGTGTTCAAGCTGAAAGGCCGGGCGCACGAAGAATGCCCTGAATTCACGATAATGGGCCCCGGCGAGAAGGTCCTTTACCGCGACCAGCGCGCTTTCTGCGGCGACCCGCCGCTGATGGCCGAGGTAC
>CAZJUL010000399.1:901-2030 GCA_964549095.1 uncultured Elusimicrobiaceae bacterium | reverse complement strand
GGGAAGAAGGGCGCCGGCTACGAGCTGCGCGTGAAGGCCGCCGAGGCCGGTAAATATTTCCTTATGATACAGGAGCGCAGGCAGGCCGACAACACCTTCTCCTACAGCTGGGATTACGCCCTCACCGCCCAGCTGGAATAATTGAACACACCGGATCCGCCGGCGGCGGCCGTTCAGCGGCGCCACCCCGCCGCGCTTTTTGCTATCATAATCCAAACAGATGAAAACCGACAATATGGATCCCCTTTTCCTGCAGGAAGAAAAGGCCGGCGAGCAGAAAGTGAATGTGCTCCGCGTGGCCGCCCTGGCTATCTTCTTCGCCGACGAGCTGTTCAATTACTACGCGCTGGGCGTGGTGGAAGCCCGCCTCCACGCCCGCGGCGTCTGGGTGATAGGCGGCTGGTGGCTCTTCGCGGCGGCGGCCTGGTACTGGATAAACCGGCGCGGCAGCTACGCCCGGTGGATGAAATACTTCTCTTCGGGGACCGACGCGCTCCTCCTTACCTGGGTGATCATAGCGCTGGAGGGCCACAGCGGCCCGCTGCTTTCGCTCTATTATATCCTGATAGTGAATTCCGCCCTCAGGTACAGCCGGCGCGCCATCCTCGCGGCCGCCGGGTTCTGCGCCGCGGGCTACGGCGCGGTCTGGTATTCTTCGTACGGCAACCCCAATGTCGCCCCCATCTCTTTTTATATCGCCGTCATCTACATACTGTCGATGGTCGTCGCCGGCGTCTTCGTCGGCTACGTGGTGAACAAGATGCGCGGGCTGGTCCAGGAGTTCGCCGCGAACCTGGTCCGCCGGGAACTGGCCGAGAACGCCCTGCGCCGCTACGTTTCCCGCCAGGTGGCGCAGCAGATACTGGATTCGCCGGACCTCGGCCAGACCATGCTGGCCGGCCGGCGCCGGCACGTGGCCATCCTGTTCTCCGACGTGCGCGGCTTCACGCCGATGGCGGAGTCCATGAAGCCCGAGGCGCTGCTGGAACTCCTGAACGGCTATTTCCGGCGGATGGTGGATATAGTCTTCAAATACGACGGCACGCTGGATAAATTCGTCGGCGACGCGCTGATCGTGATCTTCAACGATCCTTTCGACCAGCCCGACGCGGAACTGCGCGCCGTGCGG
>CAZJUL010000399.1:665-891 GCA_964549095.1 uncultured Elusimicrobiaceae bacterium | reverse complement strand
CGAGATGCAGCAGGAGATCGCGCGCTTCAACCGTGAGCAGGAAGCGGCCGGCAAAAAGACGCTGGGCGTGGGGATAGGCGTGCACTGCGGCACGGTGGTGGCCGGGAACGTGGGCTCCGAATCGCGGATGGAATATACGGTGATGGGCCAGGTGGTGAATTTCGCTTCCCGGCTGCAGGGAAAAGCGCCGGCTGGCGCCGTCCATGTCTCGACGGCGGGCTACGCC
>CAZJUL010000399.1:0-655 GCA_964549095.1 uncultured Elusimicrobiaceae bacterium | reverse complement strand
CAAGACCTCGCGCGAGTTCACCTACAACAGCCTGGGCCCGATGGAGTTCAAGGGCTACAGCGGCTCCACGGAGATATTCGTGCTGGAGCAGTAGCGCCGCGCCGGGAGGCGCGGCGGAATTGTTGTGAGGGTGTTTCAGCCGCCTTTCAGTTCTTCTTCCAGCTTGCGGCGTTCGTAGATCTGTTTGTAAAGGCCGTTCAGGGCCATCAGCTCGGCGTGCGTCCCCTTCTCGGCCAGCTTCCCCTCGTCAAGCGTCAGGATAAGGTCGGAATGCTCGATGGTCTTCACCCGGTGGGTGACTATCAGGCAGATGGCTTCGGGCATTTCCCTGCGGAAATCGTGCCAGAAATTCTCTTCGGTCTGCGCGTCCATCGCCGAGGTGGCGTCGTCCAGGAGCAGGATGTCGGGCCGCGCCAGCAGCGCCCGCGCCACGGCCACGCGCTGCTTCTGGCCTCCGGAAAGCGCGAAACCGCGCGTGCCGACGAAGGTGTCCAGCCCCTTGGGCAGCTTGGCTATATCGTGCTTCAGCTGGGAAACGCGGATGGCGGCGTCCAGCGCTCCTTCAGGTATGTTCTCCCGCCCCAGGGTTATGTTGTTCAGCACGGTGTCGGTCATTATGAACGGGTCCTGCGTGACCAGGCCCAGCCGGTCCCTG
>CAZJUL010000398.1:0-2766 GCA_964549095.1 uncultured Elusimicrobiaceae bacterium | reverse complement strand
TAAACGGCGGTCTGCTATACTTTAATCAATGCATCGCCTCCTGCGCTTTTTCCGCGGACTTCCCCTTATAACCCTGCTGGCTGCCCCCGTCTGCGCCGGAGAATTCGGCGATATCTCCCTTGAAGAGATACAGGCGCAGCAGGTCGCTTCGCCCGGCGCGGCTGCCGCTTCCGGCACCGAAGCGCCCGCGCTGAAAGAATGGACCGTGATGGCCTACCTGAACACCCGCAACGACCTGGAAACCTTCCTGGTGGGCAAGAACCACGTGAACGACCTGGAGAAGGTCGGCTCCACCGACCAGGTGAACGTGGTGGCGGAGCTGGGGCGGGGCCGCGGCAACGCTTTCGACGAGCAGGACAACTGGACCGGGGCGCGCCGGTATTACATAGTCAACGACACGAAGACCGATCCCAACGGCTACAGGATGAACTCGCCGGTGATGCGGCATTTCGACGACCCCGACATGGGCGACTGGAAGCACCTGCTGGACTTCATACAGTGGGCCAAGGCCAACTACCCGGCGAAGAAATACATGCTGATCATAAACAGCCACGGCACCGGCTGGAAATCCAACGCCGAAACGCCGCATTATTCAAAGGGCATCTCCTACGATTTTTATTCCGACAACCACATTACCACCGAACAGCTGGGGCGTGTGTTCGAAGCCGCCGGCAAGATAGACGTCTACGTGAACGACGCCTGCCTGATGATGGACGCCGCGGTGCTCTACGAGCTGGGCCGCAACGCTGATTTCGTGGTGGGCTCCGAGGAAACCACCTCCATAGGGCTGACGAACCCGGACCAGCTGCTGGCGAAGCTGACCGCCGAGCCGGAAGCCGGCGGGGAAAAGGCGGCCGGTTTCGCGTTTTCCTCGGTGAACAGGGAGTACCTGGAGCAATATTCCGTGGCGCGGATGTCCGGGCTGGAAGGGCTGGCGCCGCTGGTCAGCGATTTCTGCTCTACCGCCGCCCGCTCGTCAGAGCGCAAGCTTTTCAGGAACGCCTTAAAAAAGACAGTTTCTTTCGCGGACCCGGAATACAAGGATATGGGCCATTTCCTGAAGCTGGTCTCCGAAGGGACAAAGGACGAAAGCCTCCGCGCCAGCGCCGGGCGGCTGCTGGACCACCTCACCGGCAAATTCGTCGCGCTGAACACCGCCGCGGGCAAATACGCCCCCGCCAAAGGGATCTCCTTCTATTTCCCCGAAAGCTATACGGATCCCGCCTTCAGCCGGCTGAAATTCTCCGGCGACATCAGCTGGCACGGCTGCGCCCAGCTGGGAAAACAGTAACCGACTGGAACACGGAAGGGCCCCGGGCGCGCCGGCGGGGCTATCTATTTTTTCCGATTCATGGGATAATATTATATGACCAACACAAATAAAGAAGGCTCCTCGGGATTTTACGGGCTGGGAATAGCCCCGAAACTCCTGGAAGCTTTGGACAAACTTAAGTTCGTAACTCCTACGCCCATACAGCACCAGGCTATCCCGCCGGCCCTCCAGGGCAAAGACCTGGTAGGCGTAGCCCAGACCGGCACCGGCAAGACCATAGCTTTCGCCATACCCATGCTGCAGCGCCTGGCCGCGTCGTCGGGCAACGGCCTGGTGCTGGTGCCCACCCGGGAACTGGCCATACAGGTGAACGCGGTCTTCCAGCAGTTCTCGCACGTCTACGGTATGCAGACCACGGTCATAATCGGCGGCGAAGCCATAAGCCGCCAATTGCAGGCGCTGCGCGGCGGCCCCCGCATACTCATAGCCACTCCCGGCAGGCTGATAGACCATCTGCAGCAGCGCACCATCCGCCTGGACAAGGTAAGCGTGCTGGTGCTCGACGAGGCGGACAGGATGTTCGACATGGGTTTCGCCCCGCAGATCAACCGCATAATGCAGCAGATACCTAAAGAGCGCCAGACCATGCTTTTCTCGGCCACCATCCCCGACGAGGTGATGTCCCTGGCCGGCGCCTACATGAAGCTGCCCATACGCATAGAAGTGGCTAAGTCCGGCACCGCCGCCGAAAAGGTGGAGCAGGAACTTTTCATGGTCAGCAAGCAGGACAAGCCGGCCCTGCTGGCCAAGCTGCTGGACCAGTACGGCGGCAGCGTGCTGATGTTCATGCGCACGAAACACACCGCCAAGCGCATAGTCCGCGACCTCAAGGAAAAAGGCTACACCGCGGCCGAGATACACGCCAACCGCTCCCTGAACCAGCGCAAGGAAGCGCTGGACGGCTTCAAGTCCGGCAAATACCGCATCCTGGTGGCCACCGACATCGCCGCGCGCGGCATAGACGTGATGGGCATAGAGCTGGTGATAAACTACGACCTGCCGGACGCGAACGAGAACTACGTGCACCGCATAGGCCGCACGGGCAGGGCCGGCCGCGCCGGGCACGCCATTTCTTTCGCCTCGCCCGAGCAGCGGGACGACGTGCGCGGGATAGAGCGCATCATCCGGACCACGCTCCCCGTCTCCACGCACCCGGACATCCCGTCCACGCGCACCGGCGGCCACCCGCCCAAACCGGCAGTGACGCCGGGCCAGCGCCCTGCCCAGCCCGCAGCCGCGCAGCCGCAGAGGCCGCCGCAGCCGCGCGGTCCGTCGGCGCCCCGCGGGCGGAACAATTCCAGGCCTGACTCCCGGCCGCCGGCCGGGCAGGGCGGGGGATTCGGGCGGCAGCAAAACCCCGGGCGCGGCCAAAGCAGGCCGCCGGCAAGGCGGGAGGGACAGGGAGGCGGCTTCAGGTCCGCGGGTCCCGGCCG
>CAZJUL010000397.1:0-2767 GCA_964549095.1 uncultured Elusimicrobiaceae bacterium | reverse complement strand
TAATGAAGACGACCATGGCGGCCAGGGAAACCGCGGCCACCAGCATATCCGCGGCCGTAATATACTTGTTGAACACCGGCAGCCCGGAGAACGGCAGCAGCTCTATGAAGCGGCCGATAAGTATGAGCGTCACCAGGATTATCACCGTTTTCACCGCTTCTATGAGCACGGCCGTGGCGAGGGGTCTGTTTGTCATATTACCTAAACTATAGAAAAAACGGGACCGCAAGGCAATATACCGCCCGTGTCCGGGGCCCGGAGCTCCGCGGTTCGCCGGGGCCGCTATCATTACTATATGTATATTAATTTATAAATATCTTGATTATTATTGATTTTTGTGTTATGATACACAATTAGGGTGTTTAAACGCGGGCCAACGGGGGCTTCGCAGGAGGAAGTAACTATGCCAGTGGAAAGAACTGAATACAAAGGCCAGCCGGTCATCATCCTCAAGAGGAACGATAACGACAAGTACCCGTTCTCCTTCGGGCTCTCGAAAGCCAGGCTGATAATCGAATATTTCGAAGAGATAAAGAAATTCGTGGGCGAAGCCGACGCCAAAGAAGACAAGAAGGCCTAAGTTCGCCTTCGGTCTCCAATAAAAATGCCGCGTGAAACCGTGGAAGCCGTTTCCAGGTTTTACGACGGCATTTTTCATTGCTACGACGCGGCCAACCGCCTGCTGACCCTTGGCCTGGACGGCGGCTGGCGCGCCCGGGCCGCGAAAGCGGCCCTGCGGAGTTCCCCCGCCTCCTGCCTGGACGCCTGCACCGGCACCGGCGAACTGGCCCTGCTGCTGGAAAAATTCTCGGCCCCCGGGACGGAAATAACCGGAGTGGATTTCAACGAGCCGATGCTTTCGGTAGCGCGGAAGAAGGCCCCCGGCGTACGCTTCCTCCGCGCCGACGCCGCGCATTTACCCTTCGAAGACGGCGCTTTCGGGGCGGTGACCTCCGCCTTCGCGGCCAGGAACCTGGACGCGGACGGGGAGCTGGCGGGCATTTTCCGGGAATTCCGCAGGGTGCTGAAACCGGGCGGGGTATTCGTGAACCTCGAGACCAGCCGGCCGCGCAGCGCGCTCATCCGGTTCTGCTTCCACCTTTATGTCCGGCTGATGACCGCCCTGGTCGGCGCCTTCACGCCGAAGAACCGCCCGGCCTACGCCTTCCTTTCCTCCACCATCCGGAATTTTCACGACGCCGGCGCCCTTTCCGCGATCATCCTTAAATCAGGCTTCTCCAAAGTGGAAACGATACCCCTGCTGTTCGGCGCCGTAGCCATCCACCGCGCCATAAAATAAAAGGGAAGTTTACAGGTTTTTCAGGGCTTCGTAGAAGTCCAGGGCGTCGGCGTATCTTTGGGAGGGTTCCGGATCCAGGGCGCGGGCCACCACGGCGTCCACCCCGCCGGGCAGCCAGGGCAGGACCGCGCTGATCTCGCGGTAGCACTTCGCCGCCTTCAGCGACTCGTACTCGCGCCCCTCGAACGGCAGCTTGCCGGTCAGCATCTCGTAGAGGCAGACGCCCATCGCGTAGATATCCGATTCCCGCTTCACCAGGCCCGCATACTGCTCCGGGGCCATGTAGGCGGGCGTGCCGGAGGTGGTCTGGTGCGTCAGCCGCGTCATGCTTTCCCGCAGTTCGCTGGCCAGACCGAAATCCATCACCTTCACCACGTTGTTCCCGGTCAGCATTATATTGGCGGGCTTGATGTCCCTGTGGATGATATTGTTCTTGTGCGCGTAATGGACCGCTTCGCACAGGCCCTTGAAGATGTGCGTGCACTCGTCCAGCGGCAGGCGCTGCTTTTCCTTCAGTATCTGGCCCAGCGTGCGGCCGTCCACGTAATCGAAGACCAGGTAGGTTTCGCCGCCCTGCTCCACGATGCTGCGCACCCCCACGATATTGGGATGCTTCAGCCGCTCCACGATCTTCGCTTCTCCCACGAAGCGCTGGTATTCCTGCGGGAACTCCTTAAGGGCTGCGTGCATCCGCTTCACGGCCACCGGCGTGTTGTCCCGGCGGTCCGCCCCCTCGAACACCACGCCCATGCCGCCCGAGCCCAGCTCGCCGCGCAGCTCGTACCTGCCCCCGATGACTATCCCCGCCGAAGCGGTCCCCACCCTGGGCGCGGGGGCGGCCGCCGCCGGGGCTTCCAGCTTCTGCATGCGCGCCGCAGAATCCTTGTAAGCCGGGCTGATCCCGGCCAGCGCGCGGTAAAGGTCCAGTGCGCATTCCCTTTCGCCGTCGGCTTCGAACGACAGCGCCAGCTCGTAAACCTCCTGGGCGCGCTCACGGACCGGCAGGGAAGTTACGACGCAGTCCACGGTCAGCCGGCAGAAGCGGGACGCGAACTCTGGTTTGCCCTTTTCGCGGCAGAAGCGCGCCATGGCGGCGAAGAACGAGTGCACGCGCGGGTACGGGGCCGCCGGGTTATACGCGAAGAACAGCCGCCCCTGCACCCGCTTTACCGGGTGCGCGGCGGCTATCCCCTGCTCCAGCTGGCGCAGCATCAGCTCCGCCCGGTCGTGGTCGCGGCGGCGCATGTAGATCTCGAACAGCAGGTTGTGGTCGTTCAGCGTCAGCCTGTCCTTTTCCTTCTTCAGCACCGCCGCCAGCGCCTCGTCGTATTTCCCTTCCTTCGCCAGGGTGACCGTCTGCAGATACGGCGGAGAATTATCCAGCCCCTCGGCCAGCACGCTCGCGGACGGCGCGGACGCGGTCCTGACACGGGAAATTTTCACGTTCGTCAGTTCCCCCGCCCGGCC
>CAZJUL010000396.1:0-2779 GCA_964549095.1 uncultured Elusimicrobiaceae bacterium | reverse complement strand
CCTCAGTTCCGGCAATAGCCGGAACCCCGCCAGGATATTGGCGGCGCCGGTAACCGCAAGAACTACGGCGTTATTCAGCATAAGGCCGCGCAGCCCGTAACCCGCCTCTAAAAAGTATACCGTCCCTAGTATCATGGGCACGGACGCGCCTATCGCTATTTTATTTGAGACGTCCATTCTCTGCAAACCGCTCTGTACCGCCTGGAAGGCGCTCAGTATATTGGAAACGGCGAAGATGACGATCCCGAGCCGGAACACAAAGGCCACTTCCCCCCCGAGCCCCTGCGGGACCTTGAAAAGCCCCAGCAGCCCGTCCATCGCCAGGAAGGCGAGGAGTATTACAAATACCGCGAAGGCGGAATAGAAGGCCGCCCCGGTGCTGATCACCCGGTTTATGCTTTTGAAGTCTTTTTTAGCGTAATATTCCGAGATGTGCTTTACGAAGGACGTCCCCATGCCGCAATCCAGGAGCCTGAAATAGCCGGTGAGGACGCCCACTATCGCCCAAACCCCGAACCTTTCTATACCGATATGCTTCAGTATGTACGGCGTAAGGCAGATCGTCACCAGTATCCCCCAAAAACGCCCGGCGGCGTTGAAGAGGGTGTTCCTGATTATTTTTTCCGATACGCTTTGTGTCATTTTCCCGCGGCGCCGCCGGCGCTCTCCGGTACGGCCTGCCCGCCTTCGGGAATGCCGCGGTGCAGCGCCATAACGATGGCTGTCAGGAACCAGAACGGCTCCATGATGCGCACTATCACGAACGTGTTGACCCCTATGCTCTGCACTACCAGCCCGGTGAGCGCGAGGACCAGTCCGAAGGCCAGCCCCCTGACCCACGGGTCCGCATGGGCCTTATAGACCGATATTGCCGTCGCGTATATCCTGTAGAGCATCCAGATAAAGCAGAAAAAGCCTATCAGCCCGGTCTCGCCCAGGACCAGCGCGAACTGCGTATCGGCCAGGCCCACACCTGTCACGCCCCAGCCGAGCAGGGGATGCTCCGGCAGCTTCTTCGTGAACACGTTGCGCAGGGAGGCGTAGCGCAGGAACGCGGACTGCTCCAGATTTATGTTCTTTCCCATCATGGAAAGCTTTTCAGTCGCAAGCTCCCCTTTGTAAGTCATGGAGATCCTGTTCTTTACCTGTTCGTACAGGTCGATGTCCATGCCGCTTTTTGACATCTGCCGCGCCATGGAGTATTCCGAGCCTATGTTGCTTACGCTCTTGTAAACGCCCGGCATGAAACCGGCCGTTATGACCGCCAGGGCCATAAAAACGGCCATCTGCAGCCTTCTCCTTTTCACGCGCGCGAAAAACACGGCGAATATCGCCGCCAGCCCCATGTAAGAAGCGCGGGAATAGGTGATCAGGAAGGCGGGGAACATGAAAGCAAAGAGGCCGGTCAGCAGGAAGAACCGGATGTTGGGGCCCTCGGTCATAAGGCTCAGCATCAGGCCAAAAACCACGAGGTAATACCCGCCCAGCGAAGCGGGCTCCGATTCCTGCGGCTTCCCTATAGGCGCCTCGAACGGGGCGCCGGCCCTTGCGCCGGGGCCGCCGTTGGCATAGAAATAATAAGCGTACACCGTCACTGCCAGCGCCACCCAGAGCGCCTGCTGCAGGTATTTCTTGGCCTCTTCTTTCGATTCGACGATATTCACGGTCATGAAGTAGATAAGGAAGTATTCGACGTACTTCAGGATATAAAAGAACGCCGCTTCGAACCGGATATCCCCCCTCAGCACCCCGAACGCGGTGGACAGGATGCAGATGAAGGTAAATATAAGTATCGGGGTCTGCACCGGCGTGTCCGTGATGAAAGGTTTGTTTTTGGAAATAGCCGAGCGGGCCAGCCAGGACAGGAACATTATCACCACCAGCACGTCGTCGTAGCGCAGGACCGCCGAGCGGCCGCCCGTGACCGCGCCCATCCCTATCTCCGGGGAGAGCAGCATGGAAAAGATCAGCAGCACCAGGCTCATTTTCGGAGAAAAAAAAGCGACCAGCCCGGCCACGACCGCCACCGCCAGGACCAGCACGACATTATATGAAACCGCCGTAGCCAGATAACCCATGGCCACGGCGCTCAGCAGCGAGAAGAAAAAAACGAAGTATATCATCTGGGGCTAAGGGGCCGGAAACATGCCGTCGTCCCGCGGATCTCACTTCTTGGAATATTTCGCGTAATCCTTGTAGTAATAGCCGTACTGCGGCCCCATCTCGGCGGCGCGAACCGCGTTAAGGACCACTCCTATCATGCGGGCCTTCACCCCGAAGACCTGGTCCTTCGCGCGCCTCAGAGCTCCCCTGGCTATCTTGCCGGCCTTGTAGACCAGCACCACGCCGTCCACGTGCTTGGCCACTATCACCGCGTCTATGAACATCAGCACCGGGGGGGCGTCGAAGATCACGACGTCGAACTCGCTTTTCAATTCTTCCATCAGCTCCGTCCAGTTGGCCGAGTCCAGCGTGTCTATCATGTTCGACGGGGTGGTGCCGGAATTGATTATCCGGAGGTTCTCTATGCCGGAGAAGCGCATCAGGCTTTCAAAATCTATGCCGCCCATCATCAGGTCCGCGCTCTCCAGCATCACGTCGCGCCAGTCGGCCTTGCCGGCCAGGATGTCGCTCAGGCCCGGCTCCCTGCGCGAGCCGAAGATCTGGTGTATGGCCGGGCGGCGCAGGTCGGCGTCTATGAGCAGCGTCTTCAGGCCTGCGTGCGCGCTGGCCAGCGCGAAGTTCACGGCGGTCAGGGTCTTGCCCTCGGCGGCGCCGG
>CAZJUL010000395.1:1645-2797 GCA_964549095.1 uncultured Elusimicrobiaceae bacterium | reverse complement strand
AGCGGAACCGACAGCGCCAGCTCGGTATAATCGTAGTTCTTGGGCACGAAAGTGACGTCCGAGGCGCCCAGCGCCAGGTTGGAAGAGGTGGCGCCCAGGTACTTGTAGCGCATGAAATTCTGGTTGGAGGTATGCCGCGACCAGGCCAGCGACGGGAAGAGCTCCAGCACCCACACCGCCTGGTGGAAGCCGAAGTCCAGCGCCATCGTCCTGTCCTCCTGTTTCTTGTTCCCGTAGACGCCGGTATTAGCCACCACTTTCTGGTTCTTGTAGTTCTGCGCCGTATAGGTGAAGCCGCCGAAGAATTTCTTCCAGTTGGACCGCAGGGAGAACTGGGTGAGCGTCTGGTCCTGCAGGCCGCCGGAAGTCTCGGCCGTGTTGCCGGCCTGCTGGAACTCCCTGAGCAGGTCGGTATAGTTGGGGAACTTGACGCTGCGCGTGAGGAAAGAGGCGGTGACCAGGCCGTTCTTTTTCGCGTCGAAGGTGTAATCCACGGCCAGCTGGCC
This sequence comes from uncultured Elusimicrobiaceae bacterium, assembly GCA_964549095.1. Taxonomy (GTDB): domain Bacteria; phylum Elusimicrobiota; class Elusimicrobia; order Elusimicrobiales; family UBA9959; genus JAHJSU01. The sequence goes on along the minus strand of CAZJUL010000395.1, from coordinate 2,291 downwards.
GCCGGCGGAATTCATGTTGTACAGGCCGCTCTTCCAGGCCTCGTTGGCGCCGGTGCGGGCGTAATCGGTGACGAACGACAGGCCGGGCCGCACCCTGAACTTCTCGCCCAGGTTCCGGCGGTACTCGAAGTTGAAGCCGTGGGACATGTTGCGGTCGGTGAACTGCTTGGAATCCTGCGGCTGGAAGGCCGGGCCCGAGTACTTGAAGGTGTACAGCCCGAAAAGCTGGTCGTCCGGCGTGACCTTGGTCAGCAGGCCTACCTGCGTGTTCATGCTGCCGCCGCTGAAGAAGTTGCCCACGGACGGCACGTACGCCGCCTCCACCAGGCTCATGTCGAAATACGGCGTGAAGACCTTTGAATCCTCGGCCACGGCCGCGAAGGCGCGGGTCCCCGCGGCCAGTATCAGCGAGCCCAAAAGTATTTTTTTCATTTATCCGTCCCTCTTAAATTTTCCGCCCCGGCCGTTCTACCGCGCCTCAATAATTGAGGTGCAGGTTCCACACCGGGTGTATCACCAGCACGCCTTCCGGGTAGATGTTCAGGCCCACCTCGAAAACCTTGCCGTACCAGCTGAGCTTGGTGCAGAAGGTCTGCGTCTTGACCCCGTAGTTGAGCTGCATGCTCCAGAACTTGTCCACGCCCTT
>CAZJUL010000395.1:0-1635 GCA_964549095.1 uncultured Elusimicrobiaceae bacterium | reverse complement strand
TCTATGCCGGCTATGAAAAAGCTGTCCCTGAACCCGGAGTCGAAGCTGTTGACCCGGGTCCCCAGGAAATCCGGCTCCTCGCCGGGCTTGAAGCCCAGCCTGGCCGACAGCACGGAGCGCTTGAAGCCCCAGAAAGTGCGTATCTTGGGGCTGACGGAGGCGCTGACCAGCGCGCCCAGGTAGTAGCCGTTGAACCGGGCGTCGTCTATCATATCCGACTGGTTGGCCGCCATCTTGGCCCAGACCATGTTCCAGTAGCCGCCGATCAGGTCCACCTGCGGTACGCCGGGGGCCAGGCGCCCCTCCGCCATCAGGCGGTACTTGCCCGAGATATTGGTGTAGCCCAGCGGGATCAGCGTAGGGAAAAGCCCGGTCTGGAAGCCGAACGACTTGCCGGGGGGCAGGGGCACCGTGCCTTCCAGGTCCTGCTGGAAATCGTAGAAGAAGGCGGCCGGGTTGGCCACAATTTCGCCCACCAGCTGCATCCCTTTGGAATTCCAGTCCACGCCGGCGGATGCGGTGCCGCAGAAGCAAGCCGCGGCCGCGAGAATCAAGAAGAGTTTTTTCATTAAAGTCATTTTCATTCTCATTCGTTCAGGCTGGTCAGCGCGGGCAGCATCTTCTGTATTGCCGCCACCGCCAGGTCGGGGATTATCACCAGGTCTATGTTGGTGCCGGAGGTATAATGGCCGCCGGCGTTCTTAAAATAATCCCCGGTCGCGGAATTATCAATAGCGGCGTAGGCCGCCGCGTTGGTCGTCAGGCCCGTTCCGCTGTTAGCTTTTTTGACGTAGATCACGCTTTCGCCCGCCATGCCTTTCAGCAGGGAGAACGGGTCCTGGTCGGAATTCGTGAAGCTGCCCACCGTCTGCACCGAGCCGGCGTTGTCTATGGCGTAATTTTCCCTGGCGTACCAGATATAATCGCCGGTTATGCCCACCCGGTACAGGTCAGCGCGGTACTGGGAAAGCAGCGGGTCGCCGGTCACCTCGTAGTTGTTCTTGTTGCCCGGGCTATAAGCTTCCTGTATGGCCCACTTGGCCTGCAGGGACATATCCGTCCAGACCGGCGCGGCGGCTGTGCCGGAGTTATAGTCCAGGCCGCCCGTAGTGCCGCTGTTGTTGCGTATCTCAAGCCGGCTTATGGCGTTCAGTTTTTCCACGGCGGAGCCGCCGGTATCGGTAAGTATCCCGGCCAGCAGCACCGCCCGGTCGGTGGGGTCGGTAGGCAGGGTCGCTATCCCCACCACCAGGGGGTTGCTCACCAGCTCGCCGCGGGCGGCGTCATAGACATAGCCTTCCCCGGTGAAGAAGATCTCGTCGCGGTAGGTCCTGTTGGCCATCAGGAAGGTGGCGTAGACGGGGTCCACGGAATTGCCGTTGAAGAACCCGGCCCATTCCTCTATGCGCTGGGGCAGGTCCCGGTTGAACTTCATCGTCATCTGCATCAGGTCCAGCCTGTTGGCCACGCTGGCCGCGCCGTTATAGGCGAACCCGCCCGAGGCGGCCGCGTTATGGTTGTAGCTGTAGACCGGCCTTTTGACTATGTTGTAGAACTGCAGGGTGGAATCGTCCGGGCGCACCAGCCGCTGGTCCACGCGCACCACATTGCCGTGAATATCGTTCAGCGTCCTGC
>CAZJUL010000394.1:0-2799 GCA_964549095.1 uncultured Elusimicrobiaceae bacterium | reverse complement strand
CCTTTTTCAGGCCCGCCACCGAGTCGCCGCCGAGGCCGGACAGGGGCATAGAGGAGACGCCGCTGATATGCTCAGTTTCGTACTCCGCCGGCTCCCGCACGTCTATTATCTGGCAGTCCGCCGCCTTTTTCAGCGCCTCTTCAAGTTCTTGTATCCCGCACTTTGCCATAGCAGCTCCCTCCGCGTTCCCGGCCGGTCCGGGCCGCGGGCTAAGATCTTTAAGCGTAAAAAAACCGCGACAGGACGCTGTCGCGGTGATACTTTACAATATTACGGGCTGTTTTCAAAAGCTCTTTGAAATTTATTGCGCGAACGCGAACTCGCCGGCCGCGGCGACGGGAGCCGGCGCGCCGAACACCACTTCCTGGGTGCCGTACTCGTCGGTGCGGCGGACCTTCACGCCGGCGGCCTTAAGCCGGTCCACTATCGCGGGAACAGGGAGGCCGTAGCTGTTCTTGCCGACGGAGATATAGGCCGAGGACGGCTTGACCGCGGCCAGGAAAGGAACGCTGGTGGCGGTCTGACTGCCGTGATGCGCGACCTTGAGGATATCGGACCGGAGTTCCGCGCCGAACTTGCTGATCAGCACGGATTCGACGGGGGCTTCCATATCGCCGGTGAAAAGCGCCGAGGTGCCCTGGTAGGATACCTTGATCGCGATAGAGCAGTTGTTGATGGTATTACCGTCGTCGCTCTGCACCGGCTCGGGGCAGCTGTTAAGGACCTTGACCTGCACCGACGGGTCCCAGTCGAGGGTATCGCCGGAAGCGGGATAGGACACGCTGATGCTGCGGCCCTTTACCTGCTCGCGCAGCAGGTCGTCCGTTTTGGCGCCGGTGTTGTCCATCTTCGTATCGTAGAACCGGCCCACGGTGAAATTATTGAAGATCCAGTTCAGGCCTTTGTAGTGGTCGGAGTGCGGGTGCGTCAGCACTACATAGTCGATCTTCGTAACATTCTGCATGGTCATGAACTGCGCCAGGAAAGAGTGGGAAGACTTGGACGGGCCGCCGTCTATGAGGACATTCTTGCCGTTAGGCAGCTCGATATATTGCGAATCGCCCTGGCCGACATTCAGGAAATAGACTTTCAGCGGCCGGGCGGCCGAAACATAATTTACGGCGGGCTCTGCCGGCGGCTCGATGACCGGAACGGCCGGGGGTTCCGACGGGGCGGCTATTATATTGAGCGCGTCGATGGCTTCGCCGGCGTGCAGCGGCGCGACGGAAACCGGCGCCAGGAACGACAGGGAGACAAGAACGGCGGCCGCCGCTTTAAGGAGGGCTTTCATCGCTGACCTTGTCGTTCTTTCCGTCATAAAATATTCACTGACCAAAATTCGGATCCGCCCCATGGTGAATCCGGATTAAGGTCCGGAGGTGGATGCTCCCCGGCCAAATCCCGGGGATTACATGGCACTATACTTTAGTTGATTTAAGTCAACCCCCCAAGGGCCATAGGGCCTAATACGGCATAGGTCCATAGGCCTACTGCCGTATAGGTCCTTTGACCCACACAGCATTGCCGCCGGCAACCGCGGAGGCGTTTGTATTTGCCGCGGCAAAATTATACACTAACAACGATAAATCCCTAAGGAGTGTACCTTATGAAAATAGCGGCGATCTTATTCCTGGCCTCCCCGGCGGCAGCGCAGCCAATGGGCATGCCCCCCGGCCCGGGCTCCTGCGACCCCATGACCGGAACGCTTGTGACCGCGGCAATCTACGCCATACTGGCGGCGATAGGTTACTGGGTATTGCAGCACGCCGACAAAGAAACCCATAGTTGCGTCCGGCGTACCGGCGCCACGGTGGGAACGCTGCTGGTGCTCTTCGGCCTCGCCGGCTTTCTCTGCGGCGTGGTCAGCCACATAAAGAAAACCGCCTCGTCCGCCTGCTCCTGCGGCGGCGGCCACGCCGGCATGATGGGGGAAAGGCGTATGCTTCCCCCGGGCCCGCCTCCCGCCGGGATGATGCCGGGCCTGCCCGGCCAGCAGCCGCCCGCAAAGCCCGGGAAGACCGAAGCCGGCGCGGCGAAATCGTCCAAGTAACCCGGCCCGGTTTCACCAGGAAAGCGGCAGAACCCGGCCTGGCCCGGGCCCCTCTCAGGGGGGCCCGGGTTTATTTTTGCCGGAAGGAATTACCAGGGGCCTGTTTGAAATGACGGCGTACAATAAGATATAAAGTAATTACCTTCAGAACAGGAGAACCGCATGAAAAAGCATATCCTTATATTTACGGGCCTGGCCCTTTTATCCGGCTGCATCTCGGCCGACAAGTACAAGAAGAAGGAAGGGGAGCTGTCCTCAGTCCAGAAAGCGCTGGCCGACTGCGCCGCCGAAAAGACGGCCGCCAGGACGGCCGCGGACGGGCTGAATGCGGAAGTAAAGGCGGTAAACACGCAGCTGGACGCCGCGAAAGCGGAAATAGAGGCGCTCAATAGATCCAACAAGGACTTCCAGGCTTCCCTGGACGCGAAAAAAGGCGAACTCTCCAAAAAAGTCTCCGAACTTATCCAGGAACGGGATACCCTCACGCAGAAACTCGCTTCCGGCGAACAATACGCCGCCGCGCTCAACAAGGAGCTCGAGGACGGGAAAGCCGCCGCGCTAAAGCAGCAGACCGAACTGGCCCAGCTTAAACGGACCAAGGAGCTGGAAACGCTGGCCCTGACCCAGGACCTGGACAAGGCGCTGGAAGAAAAGAAAACGGTAGAGGCCGAGACACAGGCCGAGCTGGACCGGGTAAAGCAGGCTAAGGAGCAGGAAGCCCTGGCGCTGGCGAAGGAGAGGGACCAGGC
>CAZJUL010000393.1:0-2800 GCA_964549095.1 uncultured Elusimicrobiaceae bacterium | reverse complement strand
ATAACGGAGGAACGGACATGTTTATAAAGCTTATCGTAACGGTGTCAGCGCTGGCGCTTTCCGCGCCGGCCTGCGCGGAAGTCAATTTTAATTTCGACAACCCCGGCGCCAACAATATCGCCGAAGCGCTGAACAATTCGGCGCCGGACCTGCCGGCCCCCGCGGCCGTCCCGGCGGAAAAAGGTCTTTTTGACTGGGTTACCGGCAACGCGGCGCCAAAAAAATGGACCATTATGGTCTACATAAACGGCAAGAACAACCTGGAGCCGTTCGCGCTGAAGGACGTCAACGAAATGGAGATGGTCGGCTCTTCCGACAAGGTCAATATCGTAGTCGAGCTGGGCAGGATGGACGGCTATTCCGACGAGGACGGCGACTGGACCGGCGTCAGGCGGTACCTGGTGAAGAAAGACAGCCAGACCGGCAGGATCTCCTCGCCCGTCATAAAAGATCTGGGCGATTCCGATATGGGCGACCATAACAATTTGGTCGCCTTCGGCAAATGGGCCAAGGAGAAATACCCGGCCGAGCATTACATGCTTATAGTGTGGAACCACGGCTCCGGCTGGGAGAAAGACGTGCAGGCCGGGCTCATAAAGGGCATCTCCTACGATGAAGTGACCTACAACCATATCAGCACGCCCCAGCTGGGCGACGCCCTGCGGCAGATGGGCGGGGTGGACGTTTACGGCTCCGACGCCTGCCTGATGCAGATGGCCGAAGTGGATTACGAGCTGAAAGGCGCGGCCGCCTACATAGTGGGCTCCGAAGAAACCGAGCCCGGCGACGGCTACACCTACAACACCTTCCTGAAGCCGCTGGTCAAGAACCCGGCCATGACCCCGGCCGAAGTCGCCAAGCTCACCGTGGACGCCTACGCGGACCATTACGCTGCCGCCGCCCAGGCCACCACGCAGAGCTACATCAACGCCGCGGCGCTGCCCGACACGCTCAGGCTGGTCAACGAGTGGACCGCCGCCGTGCGGGCCGCTGACGAGAAAAGGCTGGTCAACAAGGCCCGCGAAAAGGCCCAGTCTTTCCGCATCAGCGAGAACAAGGACCTCTACGATTTCGTCGAGCTAGTAACGAACGGCACCAAGGACAATAAGGCGAAGCTCAAGGGCCTTACCCTGATGGAGCACATCACGGGCGCGCTGGTGGGCGCCAACCGTCCTGTGGGCTTCAGCTACGCCAAGGCCCGCGGCATAGCGGTCTACCTGCCTTTCGGCCCCGCCGGCGCCAATTACGCCGAGCTGCAGTGGGCCAAGGATTCCGGCTGGGCCGCTTTCATAGACTGGTACACGCAGGAGAAGTAATAGGGCGGGGACACCATGCTGCATGGTGTCCCAAATGCTTAAATTTGCTATAATATCATTGTTGTAGTTTCCCAGTCTTACAAGCCGGTGCGGTATCCTTAAACTCCTAAGACTACCTCCCCGGTGATGTTCCGGCGAAGTTACGCGGACGCGTTAAGTTTCCCCTGCCTGCACTGAAACTTAGCACAAAGCATTCGGGAATATAATAGGGATTATATTCGGAGGACGAATTGCTATGAAAACAAGTGCTAAGCTGATCACCGTTATATGTTTGACAGTCCTGTCCCGCTCCGCTTTCGCGCAGCAGGACGGTTCCGCGTTTGAAAAGATAATAGCGGGCACCGACGCGCAGTTCGCGCCGGCGTTCGCCGCCGGCCTGGAAGGGCTGAAGGCCCTGGAAATACAGGTCCCGGCCGCCGTGCCCGCCGCGGACCGCGCCCCGGAATTCCTGGACGTGACCGAAAAATGGACCCGCGACGGAGAAGTGGTCTCCGCTTTCCCGAAGGTCTACAAGCTGTTCCAGAGCTACGAGAACGCGCGGATCATTAAGGTATTCACCCTGATAGACGCCGCCGGCTCCGAGCGCAGGCTGGAAGTTTATTACACCGGCGGGGACTGGATGCAGTACGGGGTGACCTACATAGTAACCAACGCCGGGAAGAGCAAAGACCGCGTCAGCGTCTACCCGGTAAGCGAACTTTCCACGCCCGACACCGAAGACGGCGAGACCGCGCCGGCGGTGGACCCGTTCGACGGCATCGCCCTTTCAGCCTTCATAACCGGCTCTTTCCTGGACGAGGACTGCGGAGTGAGGGCCTCCTTCAAGAGCATAGTCACCGCCGCGGCCAACTGACCGCCGGCGCAGCCGCGGGCATAAAAAGCACGGGGACACCATGCCGCTTGGTGTCCCCGGCTCTCTTTATCCTCCGGCATAAAAAAGCCGGGGGTTTTTATTTTTTGCACCGTTAATTCCCCGCTGAAAAAATGGTAATATAATCCAAGTATGCAAGGGGCGATAAGCGGCCCGGGACGGGCCGCATTTTATAAGGCACGGGGTTACATGTCCATCAAGCGCGCCGTCACGGCTTTCCTACCGCTCTGCTGCCTGTGCGGCCCGGTCCTTTTCGCCCAGCCGGCCCCGGACGCGATAGAGGTCTCCACAGCGGCTGCGTCTGCGGCGGTGACGACAAGTTCCGCGATAATCACGCCCGGAATAAGCACCGCGACGGCGGCGGCAGAAGCCCCCGGCCTTCCTCCCGCTGGCGGCGAAAACATCCTGCGGCATTCCGAAAAATACTACGACGATCTTGCGCAGGCCGCCAGCCACATTACCGCCCTCTACGAGCGCTGGGAGAAATGCGATCCGGCGGCGCTCGGCCAGGTAGTGAAGGACATAGCCGCCCTGGACGAAAAGATAAAGGCGCTGCTTGGCCCCGAGGCCATGAAAGAGCTGGACGAGAAGGACAGGCCGCGGCGCGAGGGCG
>CAZJUL010000392.1:0-2804 GCA_964549095.1 uncultured Elusimicrobiaceae bacterium | reverse complement strand
AAAATTTATTGGGGGAAGGGTTACGCCGCCGAGGCCCTGCGCGCGGTGATCGGATACGCGTTCGGTACGCTCGGCGCGGCCGAACTGTTCGCCGGGCATCATCCCGCGAACGCCGCCTCGCGCCGCCTGCTGCAGAAGCTGGGGTTCAGCTACACCCGCGACGAGCTCTACCCGCCCACTGGGCTGGAACATCCTTCATACAAGCTGGTAAAATAAGGTTCTTACCGGGCCCTGCCGTCAGAGCTCTATGGACTGGCCTTCCTGCGCGCCGAAACAGGAGAGGGTGGAGCCGGCGTCGCGGATGAGCCGGCGGCAGTGCTCAATGTTCTCGTCCATCATCTCGTCGGTGTGGTCGGGATCGTGGTGGAAGATCGCCAGGCGCTTGGCCCCGGCGTCTATCGCGTAGCGCACCATGTCGTCCAGGGTGCTGTGGCCCCAGCCGCGGCGCATCGCGTACTCCTGTTCGGTGTACTGCGCCTCGCCTATCAGCAGGTCGCTGCCGCGGGCGAAGACGGGGATCGCGGCGTCGTCCCGCCGGGCGACGTCGTTGTCGCCGTGGAGCTTCACGAAACTTTCATGGTCGCTCAGGTAGGTCACCGTCTTGCCGCAGGCTTCGATGCGGAAGCCGATGGCGACCCCGGGGTGGTTAAGGTGGTGGAACGAGACCTTTATGCCGCCGGGGAGCTCCACCGGGCCGTGCATCTCCACGAAATCGAGCCGGCTGGAAAGCTTGTTCAGCGGGATAGGGAAATAATCGGAGGCCATCGAGCCGCTGAACACTCCCTCCAGGCTGGTGTGCGAGCCGCGCACGCTGTAGATCCGGAAAGAATTGCGCTTGCTGTACAGCGGGGTAAAGAAAGGGAAGCCCTGTATGTGGTCCCAGTGGGTGTGGCCGACGAAGATGTGGCCGTTCAGGGGCTTGTCGCTGAATTCGCGCTGCAGGGCCGTACCCAGCCCGCGCAGGCCGGTGCCGCAGTCGAGGATGATCGGTATGTCGCCTATCCGGACCTCGGTGCACGCGGTGTTGCCGCCGTAGCGGACGGTGTTTTTCCCGGGAGAGGGGCAGGAGCCGCGGGTTCCCCAGAAGCGCACCGTCATCGAAGAGGGAGCGGGCCCGTCCTGTCCGGCTTTCACCGGCTCGGTGACTTCACAGGCCCGGGCCGGGACCTCTTTCCCCCCGGCCGCCGGTGAAGGAGGGGCTTTGTCTCCCGCAAGTATCTGCACCGTTTCCACCAGCTCGTCGTTGCTGTACGGCTTGATGATGTAGGCGTCGGCGCCGGCTTCCAGGGCCTCTTTTATATCGGTCGCGAAGGTTTTTGACGAGGCCACCAGGACTTTAATGCCCGGCAGCTTCTGTTCGGATTTCAGGCGGTGGCAGAGCTCGTAGCCGTGCATGCGCGGCATCATCAGGTCGGTTATGACCACGTCCGGAACGAAAACCAGCGCTTTTTCGTAGCCGTCCTGGCCGTCGGAGGCCAGCTGCGTCTCATAAAGACCTTCCAGCAGGTCGGCGGCGCACTCGGCCAGAAGCGGGTCGTCGTCCACTATCAGTACTTTTTTCATGCGGGTAGCCCAGTCAATTATAATACCAAAAAACAGGAAAACAGGGAAACAGGAGGGAGGCCGCGCGCCGTAGCCCGGCAGTTACATCGGGGGTTCGCCGTGTTCGTCGGAAAGGGGCAGCTTCAGCAGGCCTACCCGGTCTTTTTTGGAGGTGTTGAAGGGCGCGAAAAGCTGTTCCACCACGCTCTGCGGCAGGCCGGGGCCGGTGTCGTCGAATTTAATGTAGGCGTACTTCTTGTCCGCGCTCAGCTCGAAAGTGATCTTCAGCGAGGATCCCGGCGTCAGGTTCTCGTAGGCGTTCTTGATGAGCTGGTACAGCGCCATCCTGATCTTTTCCCGGTTCAGCCCGGCGGGCGCGCGGGTCGCGCCGAGGTGCGCCGAGAAGCCGAATTTCTTGGCCGCGAAGGTCTTTTCCCAGGGGGCTACCGCTTCTGAGAGCAGCTGCTTCAGGTCGGCGGTTTCCTTTTCGAATTCCCCCTCGTCCATGTAGGCCTGCCAGGCCTTCAGCAGGTTGACCGCGCCGTAAAGGTTCTTCAGGGAGGGCGCCAGGTGCTTGGCCTGGTCCGCCGAGAGGCGGATGTTGAACACCTTCAGGTCCGAGGCTATTTTGGCGAAGCTCTTCGTGATCTTCGCGGTGAATTCCGCCTGCTCGGTCCGGATGAAGCCCGCGAGCGTGCGGTTGTGCTTTTTGAGCTTCTCTATCTCCAGTTCCAGCGCCGGTATCTTCGCCAGTTCCTTTTTCAGCGACTCGGCGAACCTTTCGCGCTCCTCCATCTTCTTCATCACGGAGCCGGCGTATTCCTCCGCCCGGACGATCCGGGCCTTTAAACTTTCCGCTTCGGTTTCCAGCGCCTTTATCTTCATCAGGGAGCGCTTGTTGATGTCCCGCTCCTGCCTGAGGTCCGCGCTGCCGGCGCGCAGCAGCGCGTTCAGCTTTTCGGCTTCGGCTTTCCCGGCTTCCACCGCGGCGGCCAGCTCTTCCGCGCCGCGGCGGCTTTCCTTCAGCGCGTCGCGCAGCGCGGCCAGCGCCGCCTGCAGTTCGAAGACTTTCTTCACCGCCCCGGCGAAATTCTGCTTCTGTTCGGAGGTTTTCAGGGCGGCGTCCTGCAGGGCGAGCCCGAGTTCGGCTATGCGGGCGTCTTTGCCCAGCAGTTCTTTAGCCGCCCGCTCGCGCGCGTCGGCGGCCGCGGAAAGCTCTTTTTCCAGGTCGGCGCGGGCGGCGGCCATTTCCGCCAGTTCCC
>CAZJUL010000391.1:0-2807 GCA_964549095.1 uncultured Elusimicrobiaceae bacterium | reverse complement strand
GCCAATCCTCCCCCAGTGTCGCAAAAGTCCAATCCGGGTTTTCCCCCTCTCGTCGTGGAATTCTAGCCGCGCCGCTTTGAGTGTCGCAAAAGTGTTACTTTTACGACACTGGGGGAGGGTAGGGCGGGGGCGGTCAGAAAATTCAACCTGGTTCTTTTGGCATATATCCATATATACGGATATCCCGCGCCGGCGGCCGGCTAACCAGCAGTCTTTTTATGGCCTGCCGCGGTCTTCCCGTAATAAGGTTTTTAAATGCGCTATAATGACCAAACCAAAGGGGACATAAATGCGGCTGGCTACACACAATAACGGCATCTATCTTAATTGGTCTCCCAAGCCCCGTCTGCCCCGTTCCGGGAGTTTTCGGGCCGTATCCGGATCCATACCCATCACCCAACTATCGAGAAGAGAACCATGAAAAACACAAAGTTGATCGCGCTAAAGATCGTACTGCTTATCTTTGCGGCCGAATTTCTTATCATGCTTGTCCTGGACCATGCGTCGCTGCCGCATTTCTGGGGGGCTTCGCTCGATAGCGCCGCTATAGCGATCGCGGTCCTTTTTCTGCTGCGCTACCACAACAAAGCGATCGCGTGTGAAAAATACAGATTCTCCGGCTTTGCGGCGCAGATGCCTGACAGCGTCGTAATGGTCGGCCTTGACGGGAGGATCACTTACGTGAACCCCGCCTTTGAAAAAGCCACCGGCCGCACGCAGGCCGATACCGTGGGAGAAAGCCCCGACATCTTCAGGAGCGGCAAACATCCCGAGTCATTCTTTCAGGATCTCCGGCAGACAATAGAAAGCGGGAAGACCTGGCGCGGCCAGATAACCAGCAAAAAGAAGGACGGCGCGCTCTATACGGAAGACGCGGTTATCTTCCCCGTGCTGGATGAAAGCGGCCGGCTGACCGAATTTATCGGAATCTGGAAAGACATAACCGACAAGCTGCTTGCGGAGGAAAAGATCCTCAAGCATCTCCAAACCGGCAAAGTCCTGAATAAAATATTAAAACTCCAGATGGAGAACCGGCCGCTGGCCGAGATCCTTCAGCGCACGCTGGCGGAGATCCTCTCGGTTGAACAGTTCTCGGCGGAGGCCAAAGGCGCGATTCTTCTCGCGGACGAAAAGACAAACACCTTAAAGATAGCCGCCAGCGCCGGCCTGGGGGCGGCTTTCATAAAAACCTGCGGTGAAGTGGCCACCGGCAACTGCCTTTGCGGCAGGGTAATGGCCGGCGGCAAACCCCTGTTTAAAGCGCATGTCGACGGCGACCATGAAATGAGCTATGAGGGGATGACCGACCACGGGCATTATATAATCCCGATAATCTCCGGCGCCAGGACATACGGCGTCCTCAATATCTACATCACGCCCGGCCATGTCCGCTCCGAAACCGATATTAATTTTCTTTCCGCCATAGCGGATATCCTGGCCGGGATAATCCACAGGAAAAAGATGAATGAATATCTTTCATTCTTAAGAGACCTGCATGTGAGGGCGGCGGGCACGCAGGACAGCAAAGCGTCTCTTAAACTGCTGGTGACCAACATCTGTGAAATAGCCGACTGGCCCATTGGTGAAGTGTGGCTGCCGGATATGGATAAACCCTGCTTGTACCGGGTCTCGGTTTATCATACGGCCGCGCAAGGGATCGAAGCTTTCGCGGCGCAGTCCAGTAATTTCAGGTTTAAAAAAGGCGAGGGCCTGCCCGGCAGGGTATGGGAAAGCAAGAAAACGGCCTGGGTCCCGGATGTTACAAAAGACGCCAATTTCCCGCGCAAGAACATCGCGCTTGCCTGCGGCATAAAAGCCGCCGTCGCCATCCCCATCATAGTGGGCGGCGAGGTCGAAGCCGTTGTAAACTTTTTAACCGTACGGGAGGGCGCCGAGGACGAGGAGTTCGTGAACTTCCTCATGGCGACCGCCGACCAGATGAGCATGATCTTAAGCCAGAACCTGCTGTCGGAACAGCTCGTGCAGGCCCAGAAAATGGACACCGTCGGCAAGCTCGCGGGCGGCATAGCGCACGATTTTAATAATATTCTCGGCGCTATATTAGGGTATACCAATTTTCTGACAAAAGACCTGGAAAATATGCCCCAGCAGCTTTCGGACGCGCTGGAAGTGAAAAAGGCCGCGGAAAGGGCGGCGGCGCTAACAAAACAACTACTTACCTTCAGCCGCAAAAAAGCGGCCGTCCAAAGGAATGTAAACCTGAACGACGCCATAAAAGGGCTGCTCCCGATGCTCGGCAAAATAACCGGCGAGAATATAAAACTTGAGTTCTCGCCCAGGGAAGGCATAACCCTGATAAGGATAGATCCCACTCATCTTGAGCAGGTCATAATGAACCTTGTGATAAATGCCAAGGACGCCATGCCGGAGGGCGGGACCATTGCAATAAAAACGCAGGAAACCGGGTCCGCGGCCGGGCTCCCCCCCGCCGGCCAGGCCGCGGGAAAATGCGCGGTTTTTTCCGTGTCCGATACCGGCACCGGCATGAGCGAGGAAATCAAAAAAAGGATATTCGAGCCGTTTTTTACGACCAAACCGATGGGGAAGGGCACGGGGATGGGGCTTTCAATAGTTTACGGCGTGATAAAGCAGAATAACGCGCAGATAACCGTCGACAGCGTTTTAAACGAAGGCACCACCTTCACGGTTTATATACCGGCAGCCGATGAAAGCGAAACAACCGCCGCGCCTGAAAGCCCTGGACGGGGCGCCAGCCTTAAAGGCACCGAAACCATCCTGATAGCCGAGGACGACGACGCGTTCCGGGCGGTGCTTTTACGGGTCCT
>CAZJUL010000390.1:1194-2817 GCA_964549095.1 uncultured Elusimicrobiaceae bacterium | reverse complement strand
GATGCCTGAAATGGACGGGTTTATGTTCTGTCATAAGCTTAAGGAGGACGCCAGGCTGAAAAAGATCCCGGTTATCCTGTACACGGCGACCGCTTCAGAAAAGGACGAGGAGACGCTCGCCCACAGTATGGGCGCCGCCAGGTTCATAGCGAAGCCGGTGGATCGCCGCGCGCTTCTTGACGCGATCCGCGGGGAACTCGAAAAAAGTAAAACGGGCGAAGCCTCCCCGCCGGCGGAACCGGCGGTCTGGAGCGCTGATGCGGTGGGGGAATATCTGCGGGTTTTTTCCCGCAAACTTCAGGTTAAGGAACGGGAACTTCTGGAGGCGAAAAAGAGTCTGGAGAGGAGCGAGGGGCGCTACCGCAACCTGTTCGAGAATATGCTGGAGGGGCTGGCCTACTGCAGGATGATCTTTGATGAGCAGGGCCGTCCGGCCGACTGGGTTTATATCGACGTGAACGCCGCTTTCGAGCGCCTGACCGGCGTGAAAAACGCGGCGGGCAGGAAAGTATCGGAGGTCATTCCGGGGATCAGGGATTCCAATCCGGAGTTGTTGGAGATCTACGGCCGGGTGGCGATGACGGGCTTGTCGAAAGAGTTTGAAACTTTTGTCAGGCCTTTATCAAGAAGGTTCCGCGTTTCGGTTTTCAGGCCGGAGAAAGACCATTTTGTGGCAATATTCGAGGACATTACCGGGCGCAAAGAGGCGGAAGAGGCCCTGCGCAAGAGCGAGGAGTCCCTGTGGCAGGCGCAGAAACTGGACTCTATAGGCCAGTTGTCCGGCGGTATCGCCCACGACCTGAACAATCTGCTCGGTCCCGTCCTGGGCTACGCCGATCTGCTGCGTAAAAGTTTCCCGCCCGGGGACGCCAGGCTGGAGGATGTGGATGAAATAAGCAAGGCCGCCGACAGGGCCGCGCGGCTGGTCCGCCAGCTCCTTGCTTTCGGCCGCCGTCAGGTGATGGAGCCCAGGATTATGAACCTGAATGACAGCATCGCCAATATCGGCGCCATGCTGCACAGAGTTATAGGGGAGAGGATCACGCTCACCTTAAACCTTGACCAGGCCATAGGTCTTGTGAAAGCCGATCCCAGTCAGATAGAGCAGGTCATACTTAATCTTGTGCTGAACGCCCGCGACGCCATGCCCCAGGGCGGCGAGATCACCGTCGCGACATCCGTCCTGGAGGTTGTTCAGCCAGGAACCGCCGGGCCCGGCAGTATTGCCCCCGGAAGATATGTGACGCTGAGCGTCAGGGATACCGGCCAGGGCATGGATGCGGCTGTCAAAGCGAGAATGTTCGAACCTTTTTTTACTACCAAGAAACTAGGCAAGGGTACCGGGCTCGGTCTGTCCACGGCCTACGGCATAATCAAGCAGAGCGGAGGCGATATACAGGTGGAAAGCGCGTCCGGGAAGGGAACCGTGTTTACTATAAGCCTGCCGCTTGCCAAAGACAGGGCGGTGGAAACCAAAGCCGAGCCGGATCCGGCGGCGGTTCGCATAACCGGCGGAGGTCGCATACTGCTCGTAGAGGACGACGGCGCAATGCGCAGGATAATCAGCAGGGTGCTGACCGGAGCCGGCTACACGGTTGCGGAAGCCGTTGAGGGCGGGGCGGC
>CAZJUL010000390.1:0-1184 GCA_964549095.1 uncultured Elusimicrobiaceae bacterium | reverse complement strand
CTTGGCCAAAGAGGTTCTCCTGAAATATCCGTACATGAAGATTATGTGCATGTCCGGATACGTGGATAAAGAGGAAGAATTTGGAAAGGTGCTGGCCTCAAAAGCGGTTTATATGCAGAAGCCGTTCACGCCCGACGCCCTGCTGGGCAAAATAGCCGAAATTTTGAAACCCGCCTGATCCTCGGCGGCGCTTTTTATATAGGTCTTAAGACCTATTCGGGTATGGGTCTTTCGTCCTTGATAATAGTCAATAATGGTGTAGAATATTCAGGCTTGACCGGCTAAACGCATGCGCGGGCTTAGTGCGGCGCGCGCGGCTTTCGGGCGGTCGGCTATTTGAAGAGAAAGTAGGAGGATGTAAGATGTTGAAGAAACTTGTGATGACCGCGGTTGCGTTATCGATGTCGGCTTCCCTCTATGCCGGAATCAATTTTGACAACCCCAAAACTAATGACCTCAAAGAAGGGCTCTCGGATATAGCGGATCTGGTTCCCGCGCCGGCCGTTCCGTCTCCGGACATGAAGGCCGCGGAAAAAGAGTGGACCATCATGGTCTACATCAACGGTAAAAACAACCTGGAAGAGTTCGCCCTCAAAGACGTGAACGAGATGGAAATGATCGGTTCCTCCGACAAGGTGAACGTAGTGGTGGAGATAGGCCGCATCGCCGGGCATGACAGTTCCGACGGAGACTGGAAAACATCCCGCCGCTACCTGGTGCAGAAAGATAGCAACACCAGGAAGATCACCTCTCCCATGATAAGGGATCTCGGTAAGGTGGATATGGGCGACTTCCGGCATGTTATCGGGTTCGGTAACTGGGCCAAAGCCATGTATCCGGCCAAAAAGTATATGTTCATTATGTGGAACCATGGTTCCGGCTGGGAAAAGTCTCGGGTTTTGGACATCCATAAAGGTATTTCCTACGACGACGAGTTCAGGAGTCATGTCACCACCCCTCAGCTGGGCCTGGCGCTTAAAGGCATCGGCGGCGTAAATGTTTATGGCTCGGACGCCTGCCTTATGCAGATGCCCGAAGTGGATTACGAACTGATGGCGAATGCCGAGTACATAGTGGGTTCGGAAGAGACCGAGCCCGGCGACGGTTATACCTACAATACGTTTCTCGCTCCGATCGTAAAGAACCCCGCCATGACTCCGGAGCAGCTGGGCAAAGCGGCCGTC
>CAZJUL010000389.1:0-2819 GCA_964549095.1 uncultured Elusimicrobiaceae bacterium | reverse complement strand
GCGTACAGTCTTAATATCCTCAGCACTGCTGTTCCAGCCCGCGCGGGCGGCGGAGCCCGCGGTGCATTCCCTGGCGGTGCGCATCTCGGACGGACGCGGCGCCTACACGCAGACGCTGCAGCTGACGGAGGGGAACCAGGCTCATTTCACGGGCCCGGTAACCGCTGCGAACGGCGTCACCAGGCAGATCATCATCAACGCGCTGCTGGCCCACGACGGGGACGCGCTGGACCTGCAATACCAGCTGGAGCTTTCAGGCGGGCAAAAGGCCGAGGGCCGGTCCGTACAGGTCCAAAGCGAGGTCCACATCGGGCCCGGGGACGAGATAACGGTAGTAAGATGCGGCCCCTGGACGGTGACGCTCGGCCTGGACGCGAAGCCTGGCGCGAAACCCCGCAGCGCCGCGTGGACTATCCCGGGCCTGCCGAATTACCGCCTGACCGCCAACATGCGCGCCGCCGGCTCAAAAGAGCAGTGCGTGCTCATCGGCAGGGCCGCCTCGCAGTCGAATATTATGGACGGCCTCAGGCAGCGCGGAAAAAAATACGGGTATATCCTCAACACCCTCTTCGCTCCCGGGGACGGCGGGAAATTCAGCCTGCAGTACCAGACGGAGCTCGGGTTCAGCTCCGCGGCCAAAACCGTCCAGACCCAGAACGAGGTCATGCTGACGCTGAACAAAAGGCAGGCGTTTTCGGGGCAGGACTACGCCCTGGATTTCCTGCTGGAGGACGGGGCGCCGGCGAAGAAGGCCGACGGCGGGAAAAAAGGTAAACCTTAAGAAGGATAATGGCACCCCTGCGCCTCCCTCTTTTGAACGACCGGCACACGCATATTTCCTTTTATGCCGCGCTGGGAGGGGCGGCGAACCTCTCGTCCTGCGCCGCGCTTAAGGACGCCCTTGCGGTCCTGAAGCAGCGGGCCGCTCCGCTGGTTATCGCCACCGGCTGGAAAAACAATCATTACGATCTCCCTCGGGCGGAACTGGACAGGCTGGGGCCGGTGGCGGTCTGCAATGTCTCGTTCCACAGCTTTCGGCTTAACGGCCCCGCCAGAAAGCTGCTGGAGGCGGACTACCCCGAGATAATAGCCGGCATAGACGACCAGGACTGGGTGGAGCGCAACCTGCCCCGGGTCTCAGCCCTGTTCGCGGCCCCGGGCGGGACGGAAATGATACCAGGGTACCTGGCGGACCTGGCCGGCCTGGGGATCTGGGCCGCCGGGGATATGATGGTCACCTCCGGCGCGGCCGCACAGTTTTTGAAAAAGAATTACCCGGGACGCGCCGACTGCTGGGCCGGCTTTGAAGATTATAAAAAGATGAACGCCAACGGCCGGGCCGCCGTGCGCGGATTAAAGCTCTTTGCCGACGGTGCCGTGGGCGCGCGTACCGCGGCGTTAACCCGGGGCTACAAGGGCGGGGGAAAAGGACTGCTGCTGCACTCCGCCAAGGAACTGAAAGAACTCGTCAAGGCCGCGGCCGGCCTTACCGGCAGGCTAGCGGTGCACGCCATAGGCGACGCCGCGCTGGAACAGGTCATTTCCGCGCTGGAGAAGCTGAAGATCCCGGCTGAAAGCCTGCAGGTCCGCATAGAACACGCGCAGTTCATCACCGGGGACCAGGCGCGCCGCGCAAAAAAACTCGGAGCTTCCCTCTGCATGCAGCCCAATTTCAGCTATGATTCGGCGGTTTACGCCGACAGGCTTCCGGCGCGATACCTGCGGGGCAACAACCCTTTCAGGCTGCTCATAGACAAGGCGGGGTTCGTGCCGGGAGAAGACCTGTTCTTCGGCTCCGACGGTATGCCCCACGGCGCGGCGCCGGCGCTGCAGGCGGCGCTGTTCCCGCCGCTGGCCGGGCAGCGGCTGAAGCTCAGGGAATTTATCGCGGGCTACTGCCTGCCGGATTTCAGCAACGGCTGGATAGACGCGACCATCGATGAAAGAAAAAAGAAGGTTTGCGTGAAAGTGGTCCTTGGCGCGGCGGCCGGGCGTTAAGGCCGCGTATATCCCCGGTTTTTCCGAATTGCTATAATTTACCTTTATGCTGACCTGTCGAGGACTCAGATACTGCTTCCTGCTGCTGGCCGGGCTTTTCGCCCTCTCGTTCCTCCTTGCCTCCGACTGGGAGAAAAAACTGACCGTCTATCCCGAGGGGATGGACCTCCTGCGCGCGCAATCGGCGGACGACGAAGAAGAAGAGGAGGAGGAAGAAGAAGAGGAAGAGGCGGGGGAAGAGAAAGAAGAAAAGGACCTGCCCCGGGCGACTTTCAACCGCGGCCCGGGCGGCCCGCCCCGAAAAAAGGATAGAAAAAGGGACGGCACAGAAGATCTGGATAGACCAGGGGGCGATGCACGCCCAGTACAATTTCATCAATTTCAACAAAGACCCGCTCTCCATTTCCTATTCGATGCCCAGCGGGGAATACCTGAATTACCTGGCCGGCTACGGCTACTCCGACGGCGAGCTGGCCAAGCTCCGGAAGACGCGCGACAACAACCGCAAGTCAGCCTGGGAGCAGAATATAATGAAAGGCGGGAGGGAAGCCGCCGAGAAAGCCGTGGCCGACGTCGACGCGGATTACGAAATAGAGCTGCGCAAGCTGCTGCGCTCGCGCGGGCTGGCGCTGCGGGCCGGCAACGTGGTGGAATGCGATATGCCCCTGGTAGTGAAGCGCAACATACCCACCCTTAAGCCGCTGGCCCTCGCCTTCCAGAAGCTCGCCTCCGAACGGCGCTACAGCTCGGAAGAGCTGGTGGGCGCCGTGCTCGCGATGGTACAGACGGCGATCAAATACAGGATACCGCCGGCGCTGGAA
>CAZJUL010000388.1:0-2823 GCA_964549095.1 uncultured Elusimicrobiaceae bacterium | reverse complement strand
GCAAGGACGCCCTGGACGATCCCGGCGAGCGCGAGGTGTTCCGCTACGGCTGCCGGCTGGCTTCCAAGAACGGCTCCACCTACTTCATGTTCGACAGGGACGGCGCCGGCGCCACGCTGGCGCAGTGCTGCAGGCTGAAGGAAAAGGTCACGGACACGGACCTGCTGAAGCACCCGGAAAAGATCCGGTTCACGGGCTTCCAGAACGTGACGATCAACCTGCCGCAGGCCGCTTTGAAAAGCAGGAAAGGCCTGGCCGGCACGCTGGAAAATATCGACAAGGCGATGGAGACCGCGGTGCGGGCCCACCTCCAGAAGAAGGACTACACGCAGTCGCTGCTGGACACGCCCGGCAGCCCGCTCCGGTCGCTGGGCATCCCGTCCGACGACGGCCAGCCCTACGTGGAGCTGAAGAAGGCCACCTACATCATCGGCCTCATCGGCCTGAACGAGGCCGTGCAGTGCCTGACCGGCAAAGAGCTGCACGAGAGCGCCGAGGCCTACGAGACCGGCCTGAAGATCATCGACCGGATGTACCAGAACGTGACGGCCTTCAAAGTGAAGTACGGCCTCAAGTTCACGCTGGAAGAGACCCCGGCCGAGTCCGCCACGCAGAAGATGGCCAAGGGCGACCTGACCAGGTTCGCCGCCGCCAAGAAGGTCATAAAAGGCGACCTGAAGAAAGCCCCGTATTACACCAACTCGATACACCTGAACCCGGGCGCTGACGTTTCCATAATAGACCGGATAGAGCTGCAGTCCAAGTTCCACGACATGATAGAGTCGGGCTCCATCATCCACGTCTATTGCGGCGAACACAACATACCGCAGGAATCGATAGAGGCCCTGGTGGAAAGGGTTTACAGGAACACGCGCGCTTCGCAGATAACCGTCTCGCCGGAGTTCACGCACTGCAACAACTGCCACGCCAACCACTTCGGGTTCAAGGACGCCTGCCCGAAATGCGGCAGCGCCGACGTGACGAAGCGCACCAAGATAGTCGGCTATTTCAGCAACCTCGGCGCCTGGAACGATTCGCAGCTCGCGATCAGCAGGGCCCGCGAGGCGGTGTCGGCCAAATACGCCAGCTTCACTCCGGGGCTGGCGTGGACGCGCGAAAAAGACCACTCGCAGAAGGTACTGGTCTTCGGCAAAGAGGGCTGCTCGGCCTGCGAGGACGCTAAGGACGCGCTGAGCAAGGCCGTGAAGGCCGAGGGTCTTAACGTGCCGGTGGAATTCCACGACCTGACCAAGCAGGAGAGCCGCCTGCTGGCCGCGAAATACAACGTGCCGCTGGACCCGATACCCACCGTGCTCATAAAGAACAACGGCACCATAGACCGCTACGAGCCGGAATTCAGGCGCGGCAAGCCGCTGCACCGCAAGGACGTGGAATACGCCAAGATGCTGCAGGAGGCGTTCAAGGAAGGCCTTATTAAATGCGCATAAGCGGGCTGCTGGAATTCAGCCTGGTGGATTATCCCGGGAAGGTGGCCGCCGTCGCGTTCGTGCCGGGCTGCAATTACAGCTGCCCCGCCTGCCACGCCAAGCAGCTGCTGAACCGGGAGGCCGCCATAACCGAGGACGCGCTGCTGGAGTACCTTCAGGGCGCGCGGCAGTGGGTGGGCGGGGTGGTCCTGTGCGGCGGGGAGCCGACCCTGGTGCCGGACCTGCTGCCGTTCGCGCGCAGGCTGGCCGCGGCCGGGATCCCGCTGAAGCTGGATACCAACGGCAGCGCGCCGGAAGTGCTTGAAAAACTCCTGGAAGAAAAGCTTGCCGACTACGTGGCTATGGACGTGAAAGGGCCGCAGGGCCTGCTGGAAAACATCACCGGGGCGCGCTCGGCGACGGCCGGGGCGCTGGCGCGGAGCATGCGGGCCGTAGCAAAATTCCCGGATTATGAATTCAGGACCACGGCGGTGCCGGTGGTGCGCGGCGCGGGCGAGATAAGTTTCCTGACAGCGGCGGAGCTGGGCGGAACCGCCAGGGCGATAGCGGAGGCCGCCGGCCCCGGCGGCCATAAATATTTCATACAGAAGTTCGTGCCCAGGAAGGACGGCCTGCTGGACGAGCGGCTGGAGAGCTTCCCGGAAACCCCGCTCCCGCTGCTGGAAGAGATGAAAGCGGAAGCGTTGAAGTACCTCCCGAAATGCGAGATAAGGTGACCATCATGCGAACAACCGTCGAAAAGAACGAAAATAAGATCTCCAATATAAATACGCTGGAAGTGCGGGTCCAAAAGATCTCGCCGGACGCCGTGGTCCCCAGGTACGCCCACGACGGCGACGCCGGCGTGGACCTCTACGCGGCAAAGGACCACACGCTGCAGCCCGGGGCCCGTGCGCTCATCCCCACCGGCCTTAAAATGGCCATACCGCACGGCTACGAGGGCCAGGTAAGGCCTAAATCGGGCCTGGCGCTGAAGCACGGCCTCACCGTGCTGAACACGCCCGGCACCGTGGACGCGCCCTACAGGGGCGAGGTGGGGGTAATAGTGATAAATCACGATCCCGCGGCCGCCTACGAGATAAAAAAGGGCGAGAAGATAGCGCAGATGGTGTTCAATAAGGTGGAATACGCGGCTTTCAGCGAAGTGGCGCTGCTCGACGAGACTTCCAGGGGCGAAGGCGGCTTCGGCAGCACCGGCAAGCGCTGAAATCAGCCTGAAAAAGAGGGGGGAAACATACCAGGAGAGACGCCTCCAAGCTGCTCCCGTATTTTCGCTCCTCCCCCCGCCCGGTTTTTAACCTGAATCCTGCAGGATTCACCCGCGCAGCGGGCGAATGGCGGAGCGCTATGCGCGAGCGCCATTCGGGTGTATGCC
>CAZJUL010000387.1:0-2828 GCA_964549095.1 uncultured Elusimicrobiaceae bacterium | reverse complement strand
GTGCTGGAGCGGCTGGTGCCGGACGGCGTGGCGATGCGCGGCGTGCTGGCGCGCATAAAGAAGCTCCGGGCCGTGGGCGCGCCGACGGTGAGCGAAACGGTGCTGCTTTATTCGAAGGTGGCCGGGCCGCTGGCCAACGTGGTGCTGGCGGTGCTGGGGCTTACGCTGGTGCTGCTGATAAGGATGGGCCGGATACTCAGCTTCGGCGCCGCGCTCTTCACCGGCTTCCTGTTCTGGGTGTTCATGATAATGGGGCAGTCCGCCGGCGAGGCGGAACTGGTGCCGCCCCTGGCCGCTGGCTTCGGGCCGGCGCTGGTGTTCCTGGCGCTGTCTTTGCTGGGCCTGCGCAGGGCCAGGGTTTTTTAGGGCGGAGGCGCCGCGGGCCGACAAGCGCCGACCGGACAGGCCGATAATTTGATATTATTTGTGTCTAGTACGCGAACCTGCAGCGGCGAACGAGGCTTCTTATGACCGAGACCAAACCCATCTGCTACAAATATATTTTCAAGTTCGACAACCAGGAAGAAAAGGTCCTGGATATACAGCTCGATCCGAACACCCTCGACCTGCTGCCTAAAAAAAGGGACAAGTATCCCGAATGGACCGCCCTCGATTTCGCGAAATGCCCAGTCTGCCCCTATAACAGCGCCGAAAAACCGTACTGCCCCATCGCCGTGAACGTGGCCGAAGCCCTGGAAACTTTCGCCGACAAGGAATCTTTCAGGGCCGTGGACGTGCAAGTCGTGAGCGACGAAAGGGATTATTTCAAGAAGACCACGCTGCAGGCCGCGCTCAGCTCCGTGATGGGCATTTACATGGCGTCCAGCGGCTGTTCCGTGATGGGCGTCCTCAAGCCCATGGTCAGGCACCACCTGCCTTTCGCGTCCATAGACGAGACTATGTTCCGGACGGTTTCCACTTACCTGGTGGGGCAATACGTCCTGAAGCACAAGGGCCAGACGCCCGACTGGGACCTGGCGAAGCTGATGAGCGCCTATAAGAAGATAGAAGAATTGAACAAGGCGATAGTCGCGCGGTTCAGGAAGGTCTCCACCAAGGACGCCAACTACAACGCGCTGATCATACTGGATATTTTCGCCAAGTTCGTCCCGATGACGATAGAGCGCACGCTTTCAAAAAAGGACCTCCGCCTCTCGGAATGGTCCATCGAGGAATGAGCGGGGAAAGGTTCGCTCTTCTTTTCCGGCAGCTTCGGGGTTTTTCCTCCCGGTAACCGCATGGGTATTCCGCCTAAAGCCGTTTCTCCGAAAAACGGGTCGGTCCGCGATCTCCCCGTTAAGATAATTCTTTCCCGCCCCAGGAACCCGGACAATATCGGCGCGGCCGCGCGGGCCATGGCCAACTTCGGCTTCGGCGAGCTGGCCCTGGCGGCGCCGCATCTTCCCTCCTGGCGGGAAACCGTGGAAACCTCCGCCACGGCGGGAAGCGGCGAGGCGGTCTGGCTTATGGAAAGGGCCAGGGCCGCCGTCGGCGCCGCGGATATAATCGGCGCCGCCAAAGTTTATGGGACGGTGGCCGAAGCGTCCTCCGACTGCGCCGTGCTGCTGGGCACTTCCGCGCTGCAGCGGCGCACGCCGGGCAGGGATGTCGTGGCGCTGCCGGACCTGCGCGCCTGGCTGGGCGGCGTTACGGGAAAGGGCGCCGCGCCCAGGCTGGGGGTCCTTTTCGGCTCCGAAAGGACCGGCCTTTCCAATTCCGAGCTTTCCCACTGTCACGCCGTCATAAATATCCCCACCTGCGAGAAGCAGCCTTCGATGAACCTTGGCCAGGCGGTGGCGCTGGTCTGCTATGAGCTGGCCGGGCGCGTTCCCGGCGCGGTTCCGCGCGCGGCGCGGCCGGCGGCGCCGGCGCCGTCCGTGGGCCAGGTAGAGCGGCTGGTCGGGGAAATCTGCGCCCTGCTGGACGAAGCCAAAGGCCCCGGGGCCGGCAAGCGGCTGGAGGAAGCCGTGCGCACGGGACTGCTGGACGCCCGGCTGACCAAAGAAGCGGTAAGCGCGCTGAAGCTCCTGCTCCGCCGCGCCTCGGGGAACAAGGGGACGTAGTTTCCTAACTTCCTAACTGGCTCCATCATCGTGATTAATTAGGAAGTTAGGAAACTACGTCCCCTGCTTAACGCGTATATATTGTGTTATAATTTTTTATATATGGAACAACCTGCGACCGCTAGATCCAATTTCATCCGCGAGATCATCGATAAGGACATTGCCTCCGGCAAGTTCGGCGGCCGCGTGCACACGCGCTTTCCGCCGGAGCCCAACGGCTACCTGCATATCGGGCACGCCACCTCCATCATCCTCAACTCCGGCATAGCCGCCGCCTACAAGGGCAAGTTCAACCTGCGCTTCGACGACACCAACCCCGCGAAGGAAGAGCAGGAATACGTGGATTCCATCATAGAGGATGTGAAGTGGCTGGGCGGGGAGTTCGAGGACCGCCTGTTCTTCGCCTCGGACTATTTCCAGCGGATGTACGACTGGGCCATGCAGCTGGTGAAGGCCGGCAAGGCCTACGTCTGCGACCTCACCCCGGACGAGGTCCGCGCCCACCGCGGCGCCCCCGGCGAGCCCGGCAGGGACAGCCCGTTCCGGAGCCGCACCCCCGACGAGAACGCGGACCTTTTCGCGCGCATGAAGAACGGCGAGTTCCCCGACGGCTCGCGCACACTGCGCGCCAAAATAGACATGGCGCACCCGAACCTGAACATGCGCGACCCGGTGATGTACCGCATAGTACACGCCGAGCACCACCGCCAGGGCAACAAGTGGTGCATCTACCCGATGTACGACTGGGCCCACGGCCTGGAGGAT
>CAZJUL010000386.1:781-2852 GCA_964549095.1 uncultured Elusimicrobiaceae bacterium | reverse complement strand
GCCGCTGAAAATGAACAAGGTCAGGATAACCAAGCTGTAGACCAACATGCGCGCTTTCGAGCGGTACCTCGCCGCGCGCTCCCCCAAGCTGCAGGACCTGAAGGTGGCACTCGAAGGGGACCTGGTGCTGAACGGCAATTTCGACGGCGCGGGCTTCTCCTGGTCGGCCGCGATGAACGGGCGCCCGCCGGTCATAGACCTGCAGAAAGCCGGCGTCACCCCGACCTGGAGCTGGACGCACTGGGACGTGGCGCTGGACGCGTACCCGCCGGTCATAGACCTGCAGGGAAAGGGGCTGTTCAACGGGCTGATGAGCGTGCCGGGTTTTTTCCTGAAGTTCTTCAGCTTCAGCTATGATATTTCACAGTGGCCGTATTACCTTTCCTATGAAAAAACGAAGCGGAATAAGAACATGCTGGAGATACACAGCAAGTCCAGCAAGACAGTAGAGGCCGCCCACCCGGAAAGGATAGAGAAAGTCGAGCCCGAAGTCTTTTATTGAGCGGCCCCGCCGACGAGGCGGAAGCCGCCGCCCCGCAACTATGATGAACAACGACCGTACGCCGGCGCGCGCCGGATATTTTTCCTCTCTCGCCCTGCCGCTGCTTCTCCTTGCCCTGTGTTCCTGCGTGCCCGTCCCGGAGGAAATGAGAAAGGACCTGCCGCCGGTCACGCACGCCGTGGAAGCGCCGTACAAGGGGCTGGAGCCGGGCTACAAGACCAATGAGAGCGCGCATTTCCTGGTAAAGGCCTATTCCAGCGAAACGGCGTCCTCAATCTCCCTCAAGTGCGAGGCGGACTACAACCGCATAATGAACGACGCCGGGCTCTATTCTTTCGCGCCGGCGAAACCGTACAACGTGGTGGTCTACAGGGACCTCGAGGAATTCATGGCCAAGACCGGCCAGCCCAAATGGTCGGGCGGGGTGGCCTACGGGAACGCCATCCTCATCTATGAATCCGAAGGCGCCGACGCCGTTTTGTCGCACGAGATGACGCACCTCATCTTCAACGAGTTCCTGGGCCTGGCCGCCACCCCCGCCCTGAAATGGCTGAACGAGGGCCTGGCCGTTTACGAGGAGACCCGCGGGTCCTGGCAGTCCAAGGCCGCCTACGCCTCGCGCCGGTCCTCGCTGGTGGCGCCGAACCCCATACCGTTCTCGCAGATGATAAACCTGGCGCCGCAGGGCGAGCAGGACGCCGTTGTGGAGAAGTGGTACGCGCAGTGCGGCTCAGTAGTGGAGTTCCTGATCAAGGAGGGGGGGACGCTGGGCTTTTCCATCTTCCTCTCCCGCATCAAGGACGGCGCTACGGTGGACGCCGCGGCCGGAAACGCTTTCTCTGCCCTGGGCAGGAACCTGGACGACATCGAAAAGGCGTGGCTGCTGTACATAAAGAGCTAGTCCGAATGGAAAACAATAACGGCGCCGAAAACGAAGGCGCCCTCAAGAAAGCGGTCATCCCGATGGAAGGCGTGCATTGCGCCAGCTGCGTGCAGCGCATCGAGGTCGGCCTGGCCGCCCTGCCGGGCGTGGTCCGCGTCAGCGTGCACCTGCCTTCGAAGACGGCCTTCCTGGTCTACGATCCCGCCGCGCTGTCCGCGGAAAAGATAATAGCCAAAATAAGCGAGCTCGGCTACAAAGCGCTGGCGGTCTCGGAATCGCCGGCGCAGGCGGATAATATAGCCGCCGCCGGGCTGGTGCGGGAGCAGTACGCTTTCCTGAAAAAATTCGTCGCCTCGCTGGCGGCCACCGCCTTCCTGCTGCTGGGGCATTATTTCGATTTCTCGCAGTACTCGATGATGCTGGCGGCCGCTTTCGCCTGGGGCTGGTGCGGCTCTCATTTCCATTTCGGGCTGCTGCGCTCGCTTTCGGCCAAGGCCGCCGATATGAACACGCTGGTCTCGCTGAGCACCAGCGTGACCTTCTTCTACGGGGTGTTCGTCACCTTCTTCCCGTCGGCCATAACCTATAATTTCCGCGCGCAGTGGCACGAAGTGGCGATGCTGATAACCTTTATAAACCTGGGCCGCTGGCTGGAGGCCCGGTCTAAAAGCAAGGCCGCCGCGGCG
>CAZJUL010000386.1:0-771 GCA_964549095.1 uncultured Elusimicrobiaceae bacterium | reverse complement strand
CTATCTTGAAAAGATTGGAAACCGCCGCGGCGGTTTCCAATCTTTTCAAGATAGCGCCCAAGTTCGCCCGCCGCGTAAAGGACGGGAAAGAGGAAATGGTCGGCGTCGGGGAGCTGCTGCCCGGCGATACCGTGGCGCTGAGGCCGGGCGAGCAGGTGCCCGTGGACGGGGAAGTGGTGAGCGGGGCCTCCAGCGTGGACGAATCCCTGCTGACCGGCGAGGCCGTGCCGCAGGAGAAGGCGGCCGGCTCGAAGATCTACGGGGGCACCATCAACAAGAACGGGACGCTGGAGTTCACGGCCACCGGCGTCGGCGAGGATATGGTGCTGATGAAGATGATAAAGGCCGTGGAGGAATCGCAGGCCTCCAAGACCGCGGTGCAGCACCTGGTGGACAGGATCTCCGCCTGGTTCGTGCCGGCGGTCATCCTCACGGCCATCGTTTCTTTCGGGGTCTGGCTCCACTATACCGACCTGTCGCGCGCGGTGAACGTGTTCGCGGCGGTGCTGGCCGTGGCCTGCCCCTGCGCTATGGGGCTGGCGGTGCCGATGGCGGTGGCCGTGGGCTTCACGCGGGCGGCCGGGCTGGGGATGCTCATAAACAACGCCGACGTGCTGGAGCATATTTCCAAGGTGGACGTGGTCATCTTCGACAAGACCGGCACCGTGACCGAAGGCCGGATGCGGGTGTCCAGGATCCGGCCCTGGAAGATCACCGAGAAAAAATTCCTGGAGCTGCTGCTGAGCGCCGAGGCCCGGTCGGAACATCCTT
>CAZJUL010000385.1:0-2878 GCA_964549095.1 uncultured Elusimicrobiaceae bacterium | reverse complement strand
CAAGCTGAAGGACACTATCACGGTGGACTTCAACGACCTGGAAGCCGTGGAAAAAGCGGTGGCTGACTTCGCCGGCACGCACGGCGAGGCGGTGCAGGGCGTGTTCTACCTGCTGGGCTGCGCGCAGAAAAAGCTGGGCGCCGAGACCCGCGCCTTCGAAGACCTCAAGTATTACGCCATGCCGCTGTTCCTGGCCGGCAAATACTTCAACCCCGGTCTCTCCAAACCGGACGAGGGCCACGTGACCTTCCTGGCCGTGGTCACCGCGCTGGACGGCGCCTTCGGCTACAAGACGAAGGAAGTCTACGACCCCGTCTACGGCGCCATACACGGACTGACGCTGTGCCTGCGCAAGGAGCTGGACAAGAGCATAGTGAAGATGCTGGACTTCGAGCCTGCGTCTACTCCCCAGACCATAGTGCAGAAGACCTTCTACGAGCTGCTCTACTCCGACAAGCACCTCATGGCCGGCTACGCCGGCGGCAAGCGGTATTCGCTCATCACCAAGCCCGAGCTGCTGGAGAAGGACAAAGAGCGCGTGGCGCTGAAAGGCAGAAAGGTCCTGGTCACCGGCGGCGGCCGCGGCCTTGGCGCGCTGTTCTCCAGGCTGCTGGCGCAGAAGCACCAGCCGCACATAGTGCTGCTGGACATAATAGAGCTCAACGAAAATTCAGCGCGGCTGGCCGCGATGAGCGAAGAAGAGCTGAAGGCCTACAAGACCGGCACGCTCTGGGAAGAGCTCAAGAAAAAGATGGACAAGGCCACGCCCGCCGTCCTCGAGCGGGAATTCACCCGGCTCAAGGATTCGGCCGGGCTTTACAGGAGCATCGAAGCCCTGAAAGCCCTGGGCGTGCAGGTCAGCTATTACAAGTGCGACCTGAACGACAAAGAGGTCTTCGACTCCGTGATGGCGAAGATCAAGGCCGACCTGGGCCAGCTGGACGGCGCGGTGCATTTCGCCGGGCTGGAGCGCTCCAAGCTCGTCGTGGACAAGACGCTGGAAGAGTTCTTCATGATCTTCAACACCAAGGCCTCGGCGGCGGTGAACCTGCTGAAATCCGGCGTGGTGAAGGAAAAAGGGTTCTGGGTCATGATCTCCTCGATAGCCGGGAAATACGGCAACCTCGGCCAGTCGGACTACGCCGCGGCTTCGGACTATATCTCCAAGCTGGCCATCAGCCTGACCAACAAGGGCGTCAGGGCCTTCTCCGTGGACATGACCGCCTACGCCAACATCGGCATGGGCATACGCCCGGGCGTGGAAGCCTTCCTGAAATCGCAGGAGCTGGACTTCATCTACCCGGAAGAGGGGATGAACGCGCTGGTGGACGAGCTGGCCTACGGCCGGATACCGGAGATAGTCCTTTCGGCCAGCCTCGGCAAACTGGACTGGGACAAGCAGCTCCGCTTCGACCCCGGCTTTCCCAACGCCGGCGGCTCCGAGTATCATTTCATAGAGCGCACCGTCAAAAGCGTGAAGGGCCTGGAGCTGGAGGCCGCGAAGGAACTGACGCTGGAAAAAGACCCCTTCCTGGCCGACCACGCCATCAACGGCACCCCTTACCTGCCGGGCGTGATGGGCATAGAGACCTTCGCCGAAGCGGCCGCGGCCGTCTCGGGCGAAGTCCCGAAGGAGCTCAGGAACCTGCGCTTCGCCGTGCCGGTGAAGCTGCTCAGGAACAAGCCCGTGAACGCCTCCATCAAGGCGGCCGCGTCGAAGGGCGGCTACGACCTCCGGATAGAGTCGGACTTCGTGAACGCGAAAGGCGTGAAGCTGGGCGAGACCCGGACGCATTTCACCGCGCGCTTCGAGACGAAGCCCGCGGGCGGCAGCTGGGAATCCGCCGGTGCGCCCCAGCCGCCCAAGCACGCCAAGTACAAGGTGACCGCCGAAGAGATCTACAAGGTCTACTTCCACGGCCCCAGCTTCCGGGTGCTGGACGGCATACTTTCCATCGAGAAGGACGCGGTGCTGGCGGTCTTCAAGCGGCCGGCGGCGGCGCTGTGGCGCGTCAAGACGCCCAAGCTGCTGTTCCACCCGATGGTGATAGAAGGGATGTTCCAGGCCTGCGGCTGGCGCGACATCCATTTCGACCGCCGGCTCACGCTGCCCGACGCCATCGGCAGCGTGATAGTCTACGACAACGGCCCGGACCCGGACCGGCTCTTCCTCTACGCGAAATACAAAGGCATGAACGAAGAGGGCCGCACCCGCTTCGACGCCTGGGCCTATGACAGCGAAATGCGGCCGGTGGCCGAGCTTAAGGACTACCTGATGATACCTTCGGAGATATGACGGCTGCCGGAATGTCGGCGGAAAACATAACCGCGAACATCAGGACCCTGCGCAGCGGCGCCAGGATAAACCTGCTGCGCTCGTCGGAGCTGCCGCCGCCCGTCGCCTTCCTGTCGCCGGCCGAACTTGCTAAGCACGGCGGCTTCAAGATAGAAAAAAGGCGCACCGAATGGCTGGGAGGAAGGTACGCCGCCAAGACGCTCCTGCGGGAGACGCTGCGCCTTACCCTGCCGCTGCGGGAGATCGAGATCTCCTACGACGGCTTCGGCAGGCCGGTCTGGACCGGCGGACCGGGCGGCCACCTGATCTCCATCACGCACAGCGGCCCCTACTGCGCCGCCGCGGCGAAAGAGGGCCCGTCCGTCTTCCTGGGCCTGGACCTTGAAAAGGCGGAGCCGCGCGTGAAGGCGTGGTACGACGATTATTTCCACAAGGAAGAGCTCGAGGGAGCCGGGAATAACGAGGACAAGGCCCTGGACCTGATGGAGCTGGCCACCAGGCGGTGGACGGAGAAAGAGGCGCTGCTGAAGGCGCTGGGCCTGGGCTTGCAGGCCGACCCGCTTGATATTAAAATAGGTAAAG
>CAZJUL010000384.1:2584-2902 GCA_964549095.1 uncultured Elusimicrobiaceae bacterium | reverse complement strand
GCGCGAGCTGCTGGACGAAAAACACGCCGCCTATCCCGCCACCTTCGAAGGCAAGACCATAGTGATGGAAGCGGCGCGCGGCGGCCCGGACGGCTCAAAGATGCCGCTGGCCGCCCCGTACGGCTACCAGTATTCCCTGGGCGAGCTGGCCCCGGAAATACTCGAGCGCGCCGTCATACTTTACGTGTGGGTCACCCCGGAAGAGTCCCGCCGCAAGAACGCGGCCCGCACCGATCCCAACGACCCGGGCTCCATACTGCACCACGGCGTGCCGATAGACGTGATGATGAACGACTACGGCTGCGACGACATGGCCTG
>CAZJUL010000384.1:0-2574 GCA_964549095.1 uncultured Elusimicrobiaceae bacterium | reverse complement strand
GGGGGGGAAAAAGTCCCCCCTGCCGATAGGCCGCTTCGACAACCGCGTAGACAAGACCTCGTTCCTGCGGGACGAGAAGAACCTGTGGGCGGAGGAGAAAGTGGCGGGCGTGCGCGGCGGCATAAAGTCGGCCACCGACAAGCTGTATTCGCTGGTCACCCTGGCGAATAAGTAACAGCTGTAATTCAAAAGAGCCGTCCGCCTTAGGCGGACGGCTCTTTGCTTTTTGATCCGCAGGTTCGCGGGGCCTGTCCGGGGATCAGGACATCAGAAGCAGACCACCAGGCCGGCCAGGTTGTATTCGTTGGAGGAAGCGCCGTATTCCATATATTTATAGCGGTAGGACAGGCCGAAATGGCGGCTTAAATAGATATTGGCCAGCAGGGAATACTCGTCCAGACGCTCCCCGTCCTTGAACCGCCCCATCCATTTCGCCTGCACGTCGAAAAAATGCGCTATAACGGCGTTCAGATTGACGCCGCCAAGCGGGTGGTTGTCTTTTTCGCCGATGTCCACGGTCATAAGCGGGGCGAACCCGGCAGGGTCCAGGCGTATTTCCCCGGCGATGGTTTCACGGGCATAGCCCGCGTAAGGCAGCAGCGAGACATCCAGCCCGGCCCGCTTAAAGTAAAAATACCGCCCGGCCCGCAGGTAATAGAAACGGACATCGTTGGCCATATCGAAGGAGGTCAGCCCGGGTATGTGCCGCCCGGCCGACATATCTATGGAAATGCCTTCATACCCGCCGCCGACCACGAACTTGCCGGAAGGGCGGGGGGCGATATAAAAGTCCAGGTTCAGGTGCAGCCCGTCCACCAGGCTGTAGTTAATATTGGGCGCGCGGTAGTAGAATGCGTTGACCTGGAATTTTTCCGTGTTTATCCACTGGGCGTAAACGCCGTCCATCTCGCCGGTGTCCTTCAGGTCAAGGTGATAGGCCGCGTTCGCGTATTCGTTGGTTATGCTGCCGACATAAGGCGCAATGACGCGGATGGTCTCCGCCTCCGCGCGCCCCGGCAGGCAGGCGGCGGCTAGTGATAAGGATAGTAAAGCGTATTTCATAGTATATAAATGATACAAAACACCCGCTGTCCAAGTCAGCACA
Source organism: uncultured Elusimicrobiaceae bacterium (assembly GCA_964549095.1). GTDB lineage: Bacteria > Elusimicrobiota > Elusimicrobia > Elusimicrobiales > UBA9959 > JAHJSU01. The sequence goes on along the minus strand of CAZJUL010000384.1, from coordinate 1,469 downwards.
ACCCGGCCGCGCTCTTTTGACGGGAGTATTTGCTAAACTATTTGAGCGCGGGCTGCGGGCGTCGGCACCGCAGATCCAGGGCGCGGCGGGGAGTAAGAATATGCGGCAGGTTTCGGCGGCGGTTATCCGGAAAAACGGCAGGATCCTGATCGCCAGGCGGAAAGCCGGCGACGCCCTGGCCGGAAAATGGGAATTTCCCGGGGGGAAACTGGAGCCCGGGGAAACGCCGGAAGACTGCCTGAAGCGCGAATTGACGGAAGAGTTCGGAATAGAAACGGAGATCGGGAAGTTCATCTGCTCCAGCAAATTCGAATACAAGCACCTTGCCATGGAACTCCTGGTCTACAGCGTTTCACACATCGCCGGGGATTTTATTCCAGCGGACCACGACAAGATCGAGTGGGTACGGCCCGAAGACCTGGGCGACTATGATTTCGCCGGCGCGGACATCCCCGTAGTAAAGCTCCTGCAAAGCGAAGCGGCGTGAACCGGCGCCGCTAAACAACGAGTTTGGAGGCGGTATGGGCTTATCACAAATCTTGTTCAGTCTTCCCGGGAAGCTTTACGGCTGGGCCGCCGGAGAGCTGTGCGGACTTACCGCGCACTGTCTCGGTCTTTTAGGGCTGGAGCCGGCGGCGCTGGCCTGGCACGGACGGGCCATACAGCTGCGGCCCCGCTGCTGGCGCAGCTACTATCACCGGGCGGACCTCTTGTTCTACGGCCTGGACCGCCCCGTAGAAGCGCTGGAAGACATAGAGTCGGCCCTTTCGCTGAAGCCGGGCGAGCCGGACCTCTACAGGTCGCGCGCCCGCATCTACTACCACCTGGAAGAATTCGACAAGGCCCTCCATAATTTAGTCCTGCTGGCCAAGGCCCGCCCCAAAGAGAAGGACCTCCCGTACTGGGAGGCCTTATGCTGGGAGGGGATGGGGAACGACTGGGAAGCCCTGCAGAGATTCTCCCTCGACCTGGAACAGAACCCGGACCGGTACGACTCCATACTGGGACTGGCCGAATGCCAGGTAGAGCTGAAGAAATACGCGGCGGCCGCCGAGACCGCCGCGCGGGGCCTGAAAATAAACCCCGCCGACGAGGATATGCTGGAGTGCGCCGTGCGGGCGGAACTGGGCAGGGACCGCTGCGAGGCCGCGCTGCTGCTGGCCAACCGCCTGATCACGGCTTCGCACTGCGCGGCGTACGCCTACGACCTGCGCGCCGACGCGCTTGAAGGCTTTGACGAGCCGGGAAGGGCCCTGAAAGACCGGCAGCAGGCGGTCAAGCTGAAGCCCGCCGCGCCCGGCTACTGGAACTCCCTGGCCCTGCTCTACGGCGCGCTGGAGAAGAACAAGGCGGCGCTGAAATGTTTCAATAAGGCCGTGAAGCTGGACCCGAAATCCGCGGTCCTGCGCCTGAACCGGGGCGGCGCGTACGAGGACGAGAACGACCTTGAGAAGGCCTTCGCCGATTAC
>CAZJUL010000383.1:0-2903 GCA_964549095.1 uncultured Elusimicrobiaceae bacterium | reverse complement strand
CACGGGCAATTCACCCGCGAAGGCAGCGTCCTCACCGCCGGTGTGCTTTTTTACCTCGCGCTGGGCCTGCCGGCCTACGGCGTAAACAAGCTGGCGGCGGCGGCCTGCTACGGGTCGGGCGACATCCGGACGCCCGTGAAAGTCGTCCTGGCGCAGACGGCGCTCAACGCCGGCCTGTGCTTCCTGCTTATGCGCCCGATGGGCGCGAGGGGCCTGGCGCTGGCCACCGCCCTGAGCTCGCTGGCCGCCGCAGGCCTGTACCTGCGCTCCCTGAAAGCCCTCGGCTCTTTTTCCCCGGGCCCGGCCGCTTTCTACTGCAAGTCGCTGGCCTCGGCCGCGTTCATGGGAGCATTCTGCCTGGCGGTCAGGCACCTCCTCGGCGGCTTCCCCCCCCTGCTGACCGCGGCCGTGGCCGTACCCTGCGGCGCGGCCGTCTACCTGGCGGGGCTGAAAGCGCTGCGGCTTGAAGAGCGGGCGCTCCTCACCGGCGGGAGTTTCTGATGGACATCCGTCACCTGCCGCAGCGGCCGGGCGTCTACCTGATGCGCGATTCGTCCGCCGGCATCATTTATATCGGCAAGGCCAAGGACCTGCGCAAGAGGGTCGCCCAGTATTTCAGGAAGGACGCCGGGGCCGGCTCGCCGAAAATACCGAACCTGGTAGCGCTGATACGCTCCATCGACTACATCGCCTCGGCCAGCGAGCGGGAAGCGCTGGTGCTGGAGCGCGAGCTCATCTTCCGGTACCAGCCTTTCTTCAACGTGCTCTGGAAGGACGCGAAAAGCTATCCCTGCATCAAGCTGACGGCCGAAGCTTTCCCGCGGCTGCTGTTCACCAGGAAAAAGCTGCGCGACGGGGCGCACTATTTCGGCCCCTATCCCAAGGTGGAGCCCCTTAAAAAACTGCTCGGCTACCTCTGGCGCATAAAATTCCTGAACCTCAGGCGCTGCCGCTGGGACTTTTCCCCGGAGAAACCCCTGTCCCCCGCGAAGATGAACGCCTGCCTTTATTACCACACGGGCCAGTGCCCGGCGCCCTGCGCCGCCAGGATCACGGCCCCCGCTTACGCGCGCCTGGCTAAAAGGGCGGAGGATTTTTTCAGCGGCAACTTCGGCACGCTCCTTAAGGATTTCAGGAAGAAGATGAAGGCCGGCGCGCGCGCCCTGGACTACGAAAGCGCCGCCCGCTACCGCGATTTCATCGGCGCGATAGAGCACATGGCCGAGCGCGTGACGGTCGGGGAGTTCAAAAGCGGCCTGGTGGCCGCGGAAACGCTGAAGACCGGCGCCGTCACCGCGCTGATGGAAGCGCTGGGCCTTGAAAAGCCGCCGGCGCACATAGAGGCCTTCGACACTTCGAGCAGCCACGGCGAATACGCCGTGGCGGCCTCGGTCTGCTTCGTCAACGGGGAAAAGAACCACGCCCACTACCGCCGCTACAGGATCCGTTTCAGGAACGCCCCCGGCGGCTCGGACGACACGGCGATGATAGCCGAAGCGGTGAAGCGGCGGCTGGCGCGGCTGGCGGCGTCCGGGGAAGGGCTGCCGGACCTGCTGCTGATCGACGGCGGCCGCGGCCAGCTGGCGGCAGCGCTGGGCGCTGTGCGCGAAGCGAAGCTGAAGGTCCCGGTGATAGCGCTGGCCAAAAGGCTGGAGGAAATATATACGCCGACCGGGACCCGCCCCCTGCTGCTTGACCGGGCCCACCCCGGACTGAGGCTCCTGCAGGCGCTGCGGGACGAGGTGCACCGCTTCGGCATACGGTACCACCGCAAGCTCCGCGACAAGGGCACCCTGGCCTGCGAAGAATAACGGCTCCGGCGAAGGCAATTTACCGTTTTCGTATTTCTTGATATAATCTAGCCCATGGCCAATTTCACACGTTTTGCCGTCTGCTTCCTGCTGCTGTTTTCCGCGGCCTGTTCCTCCGCCCCTGGCAGCCACCTCCTTAACCCGGCCCTGCGCCACACCAAGCGCATGCCCATGCCGCCGGCCAAGAAGAAAGTAAGCGACCTTATCCAGGCCCGCATCGCCGCGGGTGACCTCAAGGAAGGCTCCGTCTATTTCCACGCCCTGAACACCGGCTACTGGTTCGGCCTGGGCGAGCACCAGAAGTTCATCCCCGCCAGCCTGCTGAAGGTTTACCTGCTCATCCGCGTCCTGCAGGAAGAAGAAAGCTGGCCCGGCGCCCTGAAGTCCTCCCTAAAACTGCAGGACGACGTAAGGAACGCCTCGCAGGAAGTACTCCCCTACGAACGCCTTGTACAGGGCAGGCAGTACACGGTCGAGGAACTGCTTTCCCACATGATCGTCTATTCCGACAATTCCGCGGCCTACACCCTGCATACCAGGTTCGGCGACAAGAGCCTGGAAAAGATCTACTTCGATTTCGGCCTCCAGACGGGCGGAAAAGACGAAACCTACCTGACCCTCAAGCAGTACATGATGGTCTTTCTCTCCCTCTATAACGGCACTTACATCGGCGCCGACCTTTCCGGGCGCGCACTCCAGTTCCTGAGCGACTCTAAATTCAAGGACGGCCTGAAGGCCGGGCTCCCGCCGGGCCTGCCTGTCGCCCATAAGTTCGGCGAGCGCGGGGTGTCCACCCCGCAGGGCAGGCTGCAGCAGCTCCACGACTGCGGCATAATTTATTACGGGGATTATCCTTACATGCTCGGCGTGATGACGCGCGGCGACGATATAAAAAAGCTCGCCGCCGTGATAAAGGACGTTTCCGCCCTGATCTACTCCGAAGTCGACTACCGCTCCAAAGAGGCCAGGAACTAACCGCGCCGGATAAAACCCCGGGGGATTTGCGAAGGCGCGCCGATTTGGGGCATAATATCCTCAAGGGCCGGGGTTTCGCCGTTCTGAATTCAGCCCCTGCCGCGAAGCTACTCTCAT
>CAZJUL010000382.1:0-2913 GCA_964549095.1 uncultured Elusimicrobiaceae bacterium | reverse complement strand
GATTTTATATGTGTCCGTATATCAGAAAAAAGATATTGATCAAGGGCGTAGTGCAGGGCGTGGGCTTCAGGCCGCACGTCTATAAGCTCGCCCTGGAGCGCCGGCTTTCCGGCTGGGTAAAGAACGACGCCGCCGGCGTCACCATAGAAGCGCAGGGCCCCGGGCAAGAACTGGACCGGTTCATAAAAGACCTTCAAAGCCGCAAGCCGCCGTCCGCGCGCATAGATTCCCTTAAAGTATCCGCCCTGCCCGCCTCCGCGTCCGGCAAAAGTTTCTCCATCGTGAAAAGCGGGGGGACGGCAAAAACCGGAGCCGCCATCCCCGCCGACCTCGCGCTCTGCGCCGACTGCCGCCGCGAACTGCTAAACCCTTCGGACCGCCGCTATCTTTACCCCTTCACCAACTGCACCAACTGCGGCCCGCGCTTCACCATCGTAAAGCGCGTCCCGTATGACCGCCCACTTACCACCATGAAGGCGTTCAGGATGTGCCCCGCCTGCCGCGCCGAGTATGAGAACCCCGCGGACAGGCGCTTCCACGCGCAGCCCAACGCCTGCCCCGTTTGCGGTCCCCGGCTGACGGCCGTCCTTCCCGGCGGCGGGGAGAAGACGGGCACCGCCGCCCTGGAGCTGGCGGCTGAATACCTGGCTAAGGGGAAAATAGTAGCTCTGCAGAGCCTCGGCGGTTTCCACCTGGCGGCGGACGCGCTGAACAGCGGCGCCGTCCTGAAGCTGCGGCGCCTGAAAGACAGACCGCGCAAGCCGCTGGCCATTATGGTGCCCGGCCCCGCTGCCGCCCGGACATTCTGTCTGCCGGGGGCGTCCGAACTGGCCCTGCTGGCCTCCCCGCAGGCACCCGTAGTGATGCTGAAGAAGAAGCGCCCGGGCATATTGCCGCTGGTAGCCCCGGGGCTGGATACCGTCGGGATAATGTTCCCTTACACCCCGTTCCACGAGGCCCTGTTCCGCCTCTTAAAAAGTAAGGGCTTTAAAAACCCGCTGGTGATGCCCTCCGGCAACCGCCGGGACGAGCCCATCTCCAAAAACATCGCCGAAGCCCGCGCGAACCTTTCCGGGCTGGCCGACCTTACGGTCTACCACGACCGCGCCATACATAACCGCATAGACGATTCCGTCGGCTTCTTCTGTGCCGGTGATTTCCGCCTCATCAGGCGGGCCCGCGGTTATGTTCCCGATTCGGTGCGGCTGGGCGCCGCCGGCGCCGCGTCCGTCCTCGCCTGCGGGGCGGACCTGAAAAGCAGCTTCTGCCTGACAAGGGGCGGCGAGGCCTTCGTCTCCCAGTATATAGGCGACCAGGACGAGCGCAAGAACCAGCGGTTCTACGCCGAGACGCTGGCGAAGATGAAAGACTTCCTCGGCGTGAAACCCGGGATCGTGGCCCACGACCTGCACCCGGATCATTACTCTTCCGCTTTCGCGCGCTCGCTGCCGGGCGTTAAGGTCCCGGTCCAGCACCACGTCGCCCACGTGCTGAGCGTCGCCGCCGAACACGGCATAACGGAACCGTTCATCGGCGCGGCGCTGGACGGCACCGGCTACGGCCCGGACGGCGCCATCTGGGGCTGTGAATTCTTCGTAATACAGAGCAACACCTGGCGCCGTGCCGCGCACCTCAAATATTCAGCCCTGCCCGGCGGGGACGCGGCCGCGCGCGAAACCTGGCGGCCGGCCCTGGCCCGGCTTATGGCCGCGCTCGGTCCAGGCTGGCGGAAAGAAGCCGGTCGGCTCTTCAACGGCATAGACGGGAAGACGCTGCGGATAGTCGAACAGATGATTCTCCGCGGCGTGAACTCTCCGCGCACTTCCAGTATGGGGCGGCTCTTTGACGCGGTCAGTTTTATAGCCGGGCTGGGCGGCGAGGCCACCTACGAAGGGCAGGGGCCGATGGAACTTGAAAGCCTTTGCGCAAGGCCGGCCCGCGCCGGGTACAGGTTCGATATTACAAAAGAGAACGGGGTTTACATTATAGATCCGGCACGGGCAGTGCTGGGCGCTTTGCGCGAACGCGGCCCCGGCAGGGCGCGGGCGGTCTCGGAAAAATTCCACGCGGGCGCGGCCTCTATGGTCCGGAATACCGTCGCGGCCCTAAGCGCTGAGACCGGCATAAAGACCGCTCTCCTGTCGGGCGGTGTTTTCCAGAACAGGACGCTGCTGTCGCTTTCCCTGTCCGCCCTGTCGGCCGGCGGGTTTAAAGCCTTCGCCAATACCAGGGTACCGGCCAATGACGGCGGCATTGCCCTGGGCCAGGCCTGGTACGCGCTTAAAGGGTTTAAGCAGGCGGAATAGCGGTCGACCGGGATAAAAGAAAACGGCCCTTCTTTCGAAGGGCCGTTCTGTTTTCAACAGCGGACCGTTAAGGCCGGGGGGTGGCGGCTGCCGCGGTGGCGGCGGGCGCGTCCTTGGCGGTGATCCACTGCACCAGGTCGTCCCATTTGCCGTCCCGCGCCCAGGCCAGCTTCGCGTATTCGGTGTCGAAGCTCCAGCCGGGCATATAGGCGGCCAGGCCGTAGGCTTTCTTGAACTTGTCGCCGGTGGCGCCGTTATCTATTATCACCTTGTTGTAGAGCTGGTTCATCACGGCTACGGTCTTGGCCTGCAGCGCGGCGGAAGCGGTCTTGCCGTGCACGTTCTCCAGGAAGTGTATCAGGTCGCGGGAGCCCGCGCCGCCGAAGCCGGTGGCCGCGTCCATCGCGGTCTTGATGTCGGCCTTGTTCTCTTTCATCGCCAGGTCGACCCACTGGTCGAGCAGGACGCGGAAGTAGAGCAGGCCGGAGGTGCGCATGGCCGACTGCGTGGCGGCGGTGCCTTTCTCGCTGTAGAAGGCCTTGTAGCCCTGCACGGCGGCGGCCGCCATCACTTCGGGGGTCAGGTTGCCCTTGTTGGAGTGCACGCG
>CAZJUL010000381.1:0-2916 GCA_964549095.1 uncultured Elusimicrobiaceae bacterium | reverse complement strand
TTTTTAAAAAGTAGCTGTCCCCTTTATTTCGCTTTTACTTGTAAATGCGAAATAAAGGGGACAGCTACTTTTCAAAAACAAAGTAGCCTGTCCCCATTTATAACGGCTTGTTTTTTAATGCTGGACGTCGCAGAAGACGGAAGGTTCGGTGCCTTTGATGAAAGCCTCGAGCATCTTCTTCTTGCAGGTGGGCAGGGCCAGCTTCCCGGTTTCCGGGTCCACGGTCACGAACACGATGCCGTCCGGCACCGAGAAATCCCTTATCGGCTGGTCCTTCAGGACCTGTTCCATTATATCCGCCCACCACGGCCCCACCGTGCCGCCGCCGGTCCAGTCCTTCATCGGCAGCGAAGTGAAATCGTCGTAGCCCATCCAGGCGGCCGCCGCCAGGTCGGGCGTCATCCCCACGAACCAGGTGTCCTTGGAATCCTGGCTGGTGCCGGTCTTGCCGGCCAGCGGGCGCTTCAGCCGCCCGGCGTTGGCCCCGGTGCCGCGCTGCACCACGCCCTTCATCATGTTGACCAGGATGTAGGAAAGCTGGGGCGTGAAGCTCTCTATTTCCTCCGGCACGTACTCCTGCAGCACCTTGCCCTGGTTATCCACCACCTTAAGCACGGAGAAAGGCTCCACGTGTATGCCGCCGTTGGCGAAAGTTGAAAAAGCGCTGACCATCTCGATGGGGCTGACCAGCGAAGTCCCCAAACCTATGGAGGGCACCGCCTCCAGGTTCCGCTTGATGCCGGCCTTGTGCGCCACCTCCACCACCTGCGTGGGCCCGACCCTGGTGACCAGGTAGATGGAGGCCAGGTTGCGCGACAGCTCCAGCGCCTTGCGCATGGTGATGCGGCCCAGGAACTTGCCGTCGAAATCGCTGGGCACCCAGATGCTGAAATCCTTGTTGCCCATGAAGGGCTGCGTGGCGATGTTGATGGAATACTGGTCGGTGGCGCCCTCCAGCAGGCGCCAGTCCTTGCCGTCGTAATAATAGGCCATCGGGGAGTCGTCCAGGATCGAGGCGGGCGTATAGGCGTTCTGCAGCGCGGCCATCCAGACGAACGGCTTGAACGTGGACCCGGCCTGCCGCGCCGCCTGCGTGGCCCGGTTGAACTTGCTGGTCAGGTAGTTGCGCCCGCCGATCATGGCCTTTATGGCCCCCGTCTTCACGTCCACGATCACGAAAGCGCCCTGCAGGGGCGCGGAGGACACCGCCGGCGGCTGTCCCGGCGCCGGCGGCGGCTGCAGGCCGCGGTTCCTGACCGAGTCGGAATCGTACTTGAGCAGGTATTTTTCCATCACCTCTTCGGCCGGGACCTGCATCGCCAGGTCAAGCGTGGTATAGATCTTCATCCCGCCTTTCCAGAGCTGGGCCACCCCGTATTTGGGCTCCAGCTGCTGGCGGACGTGCTCCACGAAATAGGGCGCGTGGCCGGAGACGAAAGTGGATTTCGCGAAAGGCACCGGCGCCTTGGACGCCTCTTCCATCTCCTTGGCCGTTATGTAGTGCTCGGTAAGCATCCGCTGCAGCACCAGGTAGCGCCTCAGCTTCGCCTTGTCGGGATTGTTGAACGGCGAGAACCGCTCCGGCGACGGGATGAGCCCGGCCAGCAGCGCGCATTCGGCCAGCGACATCTCCGAAACGTCCTTGCCGAAATAAAGCTTGGCCGCCGACTGCACGCCGTAGACCCCGTTGCCGAAATAGATATGGTTCAGGTAAAGCTGCAGTATCTCGGTCTTGGAGAAGTTCCGCTCTATCTGCAGAGCCAGGAACATTTCCCTTATCTTCCTGGAGACCGTCTTCTCGGGCTTCAGGAAGATGCCCCTGGAAAGCTGCTGCGTTATGGTGGAGCCGCCCTGCGCCCGGCGGGTGTGCAGGATGTCCCTCAACAGCGCGCGGGCTATGCCTTTCGGGGAGATGCCCCAGTGCCTGAAGAACCGGGTGTCCTCCATCGCTATCACGGCGTTCTGCATGTCTATCGGTATACGGCTCAGCGGCAGCATGGCCCGCTTCTCCACGGAAAACTCCGCCACGACCTGGTTATTGATGTCGTAGACATAGGTGGTGAGGGACGGCGTGTATTCGTCCAGCTTGTCTATGGAAGGGATGTCCGCCAGTATCTTGCGCATCATCAGCGAGGCGCCCAGCACGGCGACGGCGAGGACCATGGCTATAAGGTAAATGGCCTTAAGCGCCAGGTCCCGCGCGGACATCGCGTCGATGCGGTCGAAAAAGTTCTTCATGAACCTCATGTGTTTTTTAATTATATCAAATGGCCGTCCGGTGGCCATAGGACTTGAGAGCGGATGATATCAGGAATTTATCCGGTCAGAACCCGTAGGCGAGGGAGAAGCGGCTGGAGAGGCCCATATCGCCCTGCGGGACCACCGCGTAATCCGCGCGCAGGGATTTGAACAGGAAGCCGATGCCGCCGGAGAACCCGTTGAAGCCGCCGAAATCGCCGATGCTCCCGGTGTTGAACCCCGCCCGCCAGAAGAACCTCAGCTTCTCGGAAGTGAACATCTCGCTCTCGGCGCCGAGCGCCAGGTACGGTGCCTCGTCCACCGGGAAACAGGCGTCGGAAGAGACCGCGGCCCTGTCCCCCAGCTTATAGGCGGCCCCGGCCTTCAGAGTGAGCGGCAGCCGCTCCGACCTCGCTTCGTACTTTATAGAGCCGCCGAGGTTCAGCGCGGCCGCCGCGAAATTGAGGCGGCCGCCGGCGTAAGCCGGCGACAGGACGCCGGCGTCGAAAGCGTGGGCCCGCGCGGACGCGGCCAGCCTGGAGCTGATGAATTTATAGGAAACCCCCAGGCCCCACCCCCCGTATTTCTTAGCGCAGCCGGCGCTGACCGCCGTGTCGGAGAGGCGCATGGTACCTGTCTGTACGCCGTTATCGTCCGTCTCCGCTGCCGAGCCGGCCG
>CAZJUL010000380.1:1690-2931 GCA_964549095.1 uncultured Elusimicrobiaceae bacterium | reverse complement strand
ACCATAGCCGTCGGCCTGGTCATAGACGACGCCATCGTCATGCTGGAAAATATCTACCGCCACATGGAAGAGCACAAGATCTCCCCTATGAAAGCGGCGCTGGAAGGCGCGGAGGAAATAGGCTTCGCGGTCATCGCGATGTCTCTGTCGCTCATGGTCATCTTCGTGCCGCTGGCGTACATGGGCGGCATAGTGGGGCGCTTTGTGAAGAGCTACGGCCTTACCATAGCCTTCGCCATCGCCATAAGCACTTTTGTGGCGCTGACTCTGACGCCTATGCTCTGCTCGCTCTTCCTTAAGGTCAAGAACAGCGAAAAGAACAAACTGCAGAAGTTCACCGACCGCATAAACGACTACCTGGCGGGGCGCTACATAATAATGCTCGAATGGGCGCTGGCCCGCCGTAAACTCATGGTCATCGGCTCCATAGGCATAATGCTGTCCATGATCCCGCTGTTCATGTTCATCGGCAAGGACTTCATGCCGCAGGACGATACCGGGCAGTACCAGATAACGATAAAAGCGCCGGAAGGCACCAGCCTGGACGTAATGAAACAATTGTTCGCGCAGGTGGAAACCGAGACAAAAACAATACCTTATGTGACCAACACCCTGTCGTCGATAGGCACCGGCACGGGCGCTCATTTTGGCTCCTCCGCCTCCAATGAAGGCTACGTGCTGGTGGAGCTGGTGGAACTGTCAAAGCGCCCGCCGCTCAACAAGATCATCGAAACCTCTCGCGCCAGGATGTCGAAGTACACGAGCCTGCGCATAGCCGTGGCGCCCATAGGCGGCTTCGGCGGCGGCGGTGAAAAAGAACTGGAGTATATCGTTTCCGGCCCGGAACTGGACAAGCTGCAGTCCTACGCGGCGGCCGTGACCGACCGCCTGAAAACCCTCAAAGGCGTGGTGGACGTTGACCTCAGCTTTTCCTACGCCAAGCCGGAATACAGGGTGGAGATAGACCGCGACCGGGCGCATGACCTGGGAGTAAAGATCGAGGACATAGCTTTCTCCCTGCGCACCCTCGTAGGCGGCGAGGAGGACATAACCAAGTTTAAGGACGCCGACGACCTCTACCAGGTCCGCGTAAGGGCCGACAAAAATTTCCGGAACCGGAAAGAAGTAATAGAAGCCATGGTGGTGCCGGCCACCGGCGGCAGGATGGTGCGGCTGGACAGCGTGGCCAAAGTGGTGGAAGGGCTGGGCCCCACACAGATAGAGCGCTTTAACCGTCAGCG
>CAZJUL010000380.1:0-1680 GCA_964549095.1 uncultured Elusimicrobiaceae bacterium | reverse complement strand
GGCTTCCTTTATCAACCGTCAGCGCAAGATAACAGTGGAGGCCAACACCAACGGCATGCCGCTCGGCCAGTTGATAAAGGAAGCCGACGCGGCTTTCAAAAAGCTCAAAGCCCCCCCTGAATACACCGCCGGCGCCACCGGCCGCGCCAAAGAGCTCGGGCGTATGCTGATGGGATTCGTCCTGGCTTTCATGATGTCCTTCATCTTCATTTACATCGTGCTCGCGAGCCAGTTCGAAAGCTTCGTCTACCCGATCTCGATCATCATAGCCCTGCCGCTGACGCTGCCTTTCGCCGTGATCTCGCTGTTCCTAACCGGGCAGAGCATGACGCTGTTCAGCATTATGGGCATCTTCATGCTGTTCGGCATCGTCAAAAAGAACGCTATTCTGCAGGTGGATTACACCAATACCCTGCGGGCGAAAGGCATGCCGCGCCACCAGGCCTCCATAGAGGCCAACAAGACCCGGCTGCGCCCCATTCTTATGACCACGCTGACCCTGGTGGCGAGCATGATCCCGACGGCCCTGGGCACGGGCGCGGGCTCAGGCTCCAGGCGCGCCATGGCCTGGGTCATCATCGGCGGGCAGTCGCTCTCGCTTCTGATCACCCTGCTGATGACCCCCGTCACCTACACCCTCTTCGACGATCTCCAGGAATGGTTCAACAAAAAGAAACCGGCGGCATGATATTGATTTGATCCAATCAGCCTCATGTCACCGGATGAGCCGAAATCCACCGCTATGCGTATAGCAAACCCTCTTTGCGGAGCATCCTCTCTACTTCCGGCCTCACCGAGGGAGCGATAGCACCGGCGTAATATTCCTGAATTATACGGGCCTGCTGTTCAACGCCGTACTCGCCGAATTCTTTTCCGGGCCAGATCTGGTAGCTGTAAGCGTTCCCCTCGGCAAGATGCTCCCTGACGGCCCCGGTGGCGTAGCCCCAGCCGTCTTTCTGGTACTGGTATACATGGCACATCTCGTGGATAAGGATATCCGGCGCCTTCGCAAAATTATGAACAGGATTTCCGTTTTCATCATTCGCTAAATAAATGGTGTTACCCCAGGTGACATTGAACCCCCCGGAGGTTAGAAGTTTCCCCCATAAGCCCATGTCTTTCCCCGTGATTATCTCCACTTTGGAGTAATCTATCTTGTCGCCGTATATTTTACGCGCGGCGGCGACCATGTCGGGGGTAAGGCCGCGTCCATCCGCGCGTTTCGCGGCGGCAACAGCGGGCTTTTTATCCGGCCCGACTCTTTTATCCGCGCCGCCTGGCATACCTGGTAAACTTTCCGGGGCCGAATGTCTCACGGTACTGGCGGACGTGCTCCGCGGAGCGGCGACAAGGGGCCGGACCCCGCTTATGCCGGCATAGGACGCGCCATTTTGTCCGTCCGTGGAACCCGCCGCTTTACTACCGTCGTAAAATCTGGAAAGATCCTTCTGCTCCGCGCGGCCCGGGGAGCTCGTGGCAATGTAGCGAAGTCCCGTAGCCGAACGCGCGGTCTCCATATAATCGCGGGGCGGCCCTTTTGGGAGGCTCTCCTCGTAAAGCCTGGCGTGCCTCAAGGCGCTTATCGCGCCGGGCTGAAGGTAGGGTTCCAGGGCGGCGCCCTCTTCGGCCGTCAGGCTCCGCGTCTGAGTTTTCTGCGCGGCGCCGCGCACGGCGTCCAGT
>CAZJUL010000379.1:0-2935 GCA_964549095.1 uncultured Elusimicrobiaceae bacterium | reverse complement strand
AACCACGGGAGGGTTTCCTACGCGGCGGAAGGGCAAACCCATGACTGGCACGCAACAACGCTAATACCGGAATAAACTCAAGGAGAACAACATGGGAATGACATACGTGCAGAAAGTGCTGGCCAAAGCCAGCGGCAAGGATAAAGTGGCGGTAGGCGAAGTAGTGGAACCGCGGGTGCACCTGGCGATGTCGCACGAGAACGGCGCGCTGGTCATCAACCAGTTCCAGGAAATTTTCCAGGGCACCGGCCGCGAGCCCAAAGTCTGGGACGCGGAACGCATAGCCATAATCTTCGACCACCGCGTGCCCGCCGAAACGGCCAAGACCGCCGGCAACCAGAAGAAGATACGCGAATTCGTGGGCAAGCAGGGCATAAACAAGTTCCACGACGTGCGCGGCGACGTGGGCGGCATCTGCCACCAGATCCTGCCCGAGAACGGCTACGTGCGGCCCGGCTTCGTGCTGGTCGGCACCGATTCCCACACCACCTCCCACGGCGCGCTGGGCGCCTTCTCGTTCGGCATAGGCGCCACCGAGATGGCCTCCGTCTGGGCGCTGGGCCGGATACTTAACGTGGAAGTGCCCGCCACCATCAAGGTGGTAGTCACCGGCAAATTCCCGAAACACGTCTATCCCAAGGACCTGATCCTGCACCTCATCGGCCTGCTCACCGCCGAGGGCGCCAACTACAAGGTGATAGAATTCCACGGCGATACCATCCGCAGGATGTCCACCTCCGGCCGCCTGGTCATCTGCAACATGAGCGTGGAGGCCGGCGCCACCTCCGGGATAGTCCCGCCGGACGCCGAGACGAAGCGCTACCTGAAAGAAGAAGCCGGCGTGAAGGACAAGCTGGATGTTTTCGGGCCGGACCCGGACGCCGTTTACGAGCGGGTGGTAGAAATAGACGTTTCGAAGCTTGAACCCCAGATAGCCTGCCCCCACACCGTCGACAATGTGAAGCCGATAAGCGAAGTGGCCGGCAAGAAACTGAACCAGATCGTGATAGGCTCCTGCACCAACGGCCGGCTGGACGACCTGGAAGCCGCGGCGAAGATCCTGAAAGGCAAGCACGTGGCGGACGGCACCCGGATGCTGGTGTTCCCGGCCTCCTGGCGCATCTGGCAGAAAGCCGTGAAGCTGGGCTACATACAGGCACTGGCGCAGGCCGGCGCCGTGGTCTGCAACCCCGGCTGCGGCCCCTGCCTGGGCATACACCAGGGCGCGCTGGCCGACAACGAGGTGGCGCTGGCCACCACCAACCGCAACTTCAAAGGCCGCATGGGCAACCCCAGGGCCGAAGTCTACCTGTGCTCGCCGGCGGTGGCCGCCGCGAGCGCGATAACGGGCGTCATAACCGACCCGCGCAAAGCGCCGGTCGCTGCAAAAGGAGCGCGCTAATATGGCAAAAATAAAAGTGGTCCTGAAACTGGGCGACGACATTTCCACCGACATCGTTTATCCCGGCCGCTTCATGGCGACCGTGCTGCCGACCGAGACCCCCGCGTTCGCTTTCGCGGACAACGCCGAGTTCAACAAGAAGCTCAAGTCGGGCGAGATCCCGCACGGCAGCGCTATAGTGGCCGGCAAGAACTTCGGCTGCGGCTCTTCGCGCGAACAGGCAGTTTCCTGCCTGAAAGGCTATAACCTGGCCATAGTGGCCAGGAACATAGCGCGCATCTTCCTGCAGAGCGCCATAAACCTGGGCCTCAACATTGTCATCTGCCCCGCTATCGAAGCGGCGGAAGGCGACGAACTTGAAATAGCGGACGGCAAGGTGCACAACCGCACCTCCGGTAAATCCTTTCCGATAGAGCCCCTGCCCAAGGCGCGCCAGGCCATCATAGACGCCGGCGGGCTGATACCGTATACGCGCAGGCTGCTGACCGCCGGAAAGAAATAGCGCCAGGAGAATGACGGAACGGACAGGGACCCGGAATGACAGAGAAACCCATCATCGGAATACGGCGTGAAGACAAGAACCCGTGGGAACGCCGGGTCCCCATCATTCCCGGACACGCAGAACTCCTGGTAAAGTCCGGCTTCGGAGTCCGCGTCCAGAAGTCGGACCTGCGGGCCATCCCGGCCGAGGAATATTTCCGCGCCGGCGCCGAACTGGCCGACGACCTGTCCGGCTGCGGCACGGTCTTCGCCGTCAAGGAAATACCGGCGGCCCTCCTGGAGAAAGGCAAGACCTACGTCTTTTTCTCCCACACCATAAAAGGCCAGGCGCACAACATGCCCCTGCTCCGCAGGCTGATGGAGCTGGGCTGCCAGCTA
The DNA here is from genome assembly GCA_964549095.1 of uncultured Elusimicrobiaceae bacterium. Classification (GTDB taxonomy): domain Bacteria; phylum Elusimicrobiota; class Elusimicrobia; order Elusimicrobiales; family UBA9959; genus JAHJSU01. The sequence continues at coordinate 654 of CAZJUL010000379.1, read as the reverse complement.
ATCGACTACGAAAAGCTGACCGACGACAAGGGCCGGCGGCTGGTGTTCTTCGGCAAGTACGCGGGCCTGGCCGGCATGATAGATACCTTCTGGGCCCTCGGCCAGCGGCTGGACTGGGAACGCATACAGAACCCGTTCGGTTCCATAAAGCGCGCTCTGGACTACCCCAGTCTCTACGACGCCGAAAAAGCGCTGCAGGAAGCCGGGAGGAAGCTGGCCGCCGACGGCCTGCCCGCCGGCATCGCACCGCTTGTGATCGGCGTGACCGGCTACGGCCACGTTTCGAAGGGCGCCCAGCAGATACTGCGGCACTTCCCGGTCATAGAGATAACTCCGGCCGAGCTGGCCGCGCTCCCGGCGGGCGCGGGCGCTGAAAAAGGAAAAGGCCGGATCTTCAAGGTCGTCTTCCGCGAAGAGGATATGTTCGAGCCGGCCTCCGGCGGCGCCTTCGACCTTCAGGACTATTACGCCCACCCGGAGAAATACCGCTCAAAGTTCTCTCAATACGTCCCGCGCCTGACGGCGCTAGTCAACTGCATTTACTGGGACGCCAAATATCCACGGCTGGTCACAAAAGATCTTCTGAAAGAGCTGTATTCCGGAAAGTCCGCCCCGGCCCTGAAAGTCCTGGGGGACATTTCCTGCGACGTGGAC
>CAZJUL010000378.1:0-2962 GCA_964549095.1 uncultured Elusimicrobiaceae bacterium | reverse complement strand
ATCCGGAGTTCAGGCAGCTGGACGGGCCGGCGCTCAGGGCCGTCTGCGGCAGGCCGGTCATAGATCCTTCCGGCTTTTTGCGCAAAGTCGTCGAGAAAGAACCGGGCGCTAAATATTTCTGCGTCGGCCGGGGAGAAAGGGTATGAAGCTGAAAGGGCTGAACATAGTGGTCACCGGCGCAAACCAGGGCCTTGGCCTTGAGATGGCCGGGGCGTTTTTGCGCGAAGGGGCTTCAGTGGCCATCTGCGCCCGCGACGCCGGCAAACTCGCCGGGGCCGTGAAAATATTGGGGGCGATAAAAGGCGGCGGCAGCTTAACGGCGAAACCGCTGGATGTCTCGGATGAAGCCGCTGTGCGCGCGTACGCCGCCGAAACTATTTCCGCTTTCAAACGGGTGCACGTGCTGGTCAATAACGCCGGCGTCTACGGGCCCAAAGGCCCGACGGAGGAGGTGGACAGCGCGGAGTGGGTAAAAGCGGCGCAGATAAACCTCTTCGGCGTGTTCTATGTCTGCAAATATTTCATCCCGCACCTGAAAGCCTCGGGCGGCGGCAGGATAATCAACCTGTCCGGCGGCGGCGCCACCAACCCGCTGCCGATGATAAGCGCCTACGCCGCTTCCAAGGCGGCCGTGGTGCGCCTTACCGAGACGCTGGCGCTGGAACTTCGTCCTTTCAATATTTTCGTGAACGCCATGGCGCCCGGCGCCCTGAACACCCGGCTGCTGGATGAAGTGTTGGAAGCGGGGCCCGGCAAGGTCGGCAAGGAATTTTACGCCAAGGCAGTGAAACAAAAGGAAACCGGCGGCGCCCCTCTCATAAAGGGGGCGGAACTGGCCGTCTACCTGGCGTCCCCGGAAAGCGGCGAATTGACCGGCAAGCTGATAAGCGCGGTCTGGGACCCCTGGCGGGAGTTCGCCAAGCATAAGGACGAGCTTTCAGGTTCCGACATCTACACCCTGCGCAGGATAGTGCCCGAAGACCGCGGCAAAAAATGGAGCTGAAAATATGAACGTGGCGATAATCGGCTGCGGGCTCATAGGCGAGAAAAGGGCCAGGGCCCTGCAGGGGCACCGCCTTGTGGCCGCGGCCGACGTGCGCCAGGCCTGCGCGGAAAAAGTGGGGCAGATAGGCGCCTGCCCCGCCTGTTACGACGACTGGAAAAAAGCCGCCGCCCACCCGGAGGCGGATATCGTCATAGTCGCCACCACCAACGACTGGCTTACACCCGTCGGGCAGTTCGCGCTGGAACACGGTAAGCACGTGCTGGTGGAAAAACCGGCCGCCCGCTCGGCGGAAGAGTTAAAGCCCTTCCTGGAACTGGCCCGCAAGTCCGGGAAAAAGGTCAAAGTCGGGTTCAACCTGCGCTGCCACCCGGCTATGCTGAAGGCGCGCGAGATAATAGACAGCGGCGTTATGGGCGATTTGATGTTCGTTCGCGGGCGCTACGGCCACGGCGGCCGCGTCGGCTACGACAAAGAGTGGCGCGCCGACAAGGCCGTTTCCGGCGGCGGGGAACTGCTGGACCAGGGCGTGCACCTGATAGACCTGGCGCGGTGGTACCTCGGGGATTTCGAACAGGTCACGGGCTGGGCGCCCACTTATTTCTGGGCTATGCCCGTCGACGACAACGGCTTTATGGCCCTGCGCACGGCGCGCGGGCAGATGGCCTGGCTGCACGCCTCCTGCACCGAATGGAAGAACATGTTCTGCCTGGAAATATACGGCAAAACCGGCAAGCTGCAGATAGACGGCCTGGGCGGCAGCTACGGCCAGGAGCGCCTGACCTACTACCAGATGCTGCCGAAGATGGGCCCGCCTGAAACCCAGGTCTGGGACTATCCCGGCGAGGACAGTTCCTGGAAAACGGAATTCGCCGCTTTTATCGACGCCATCGAGCATAATAAGCCGCTCTGCGGGGACCTGGAAGACGCTTACAAAGCGCTGTCCGCCGTGGGCGATATATACGGAGCCAAGCTCAAATGATCATAACACGCAGTCCGCTACGGATCACTTTCGGCGGCGGGGGCACCGACCTCCGCTCTTACTACGAGAAGCACGGCGGGTTCCTGATCGCCGGCGCTATAGACAAGTATGTCTATATCACCCTGCACCGGGTCTTCCCGCCCGGCTATATAATAAAGTATTCGCGCATGGAGCGCACCGAGGACGTGAACGCGATAAAACATCCTATCATAAGGGAATCGCTGAAGCTGCTCGGCTTCGACAAGGAATTCCTGGAACTGACCAGCATGGCGGACATCCCGGCCGGCACCGGGCTGGGTTCGTCCAGCAGCTTCACGACGGCCCTGCTGAAAGGCCTGCACAGCTACCGCAGGAACCTCATACACCCGAAGGAACTGGCCGAGCAGGCCTGCAAAGTGGAGATAGAGCGGCTCAAAGAGCCCATCGGCAAGCAGGACCAGTATGCGTCCGCCTACGGCGGGCTGACCTGTTTCGAATTCGAAAAGAACGGCTCCGTAAAGTCTTACCCGCTGAATATCAGCAAAGAAACCCTTTACGACCTGGAAGACAACCTGCTCCTTTTCTTTACCGGCTATTCCCGCTCGGCTTCGGATATACTGAAAGAACAGGACGACAAGAGCAAAAGAGCCAATGCCGGGATGATAAAGAACCTGCACTTCGTCAAGAAGCTCGGGTTCGAAAGCAAAAAGGCGCTAGAAGGCGGCGACCTGGTACATTTCGCCGAACTGATGAACACCCACTGGGAGCATAAAAAGAAGCGCTCGGGCGCAATGTCCAACGGGCAGATAGACAAGTGGTACCGCCTGGGGCTGAAGAACGGCGCCATAGGCGGCAAACTCATCGGCGCCGGCGGCGGCGGCTTCCTGATGTTCTACGCCAAGGACACGGCGAAGCTGCGCCACGCCATGCTGGCCGCCGGGCTGCAGGAAGTGCGCTTCCGCTTCGATTTCGAAGGCACGAAGGTGATAGTATCGTGA
>CAZJUL010000377.1:0-2970 GCA_964549095.1 uncultured Elusimicrobiaceae bacterium | reverse complement strand
CCGCCGGCCACCACCACGTGGGAATAGCCCTCTATGACGGCCTTGCGCGCAAGGTCGGCGGCGTGGCCGCGCCGCTCGGTAAAGACCAGCTCGTAGCGCAGGCTGCGGCCTTTGAAAAAATCGCGGATAAGTTCGGGTACGCGCCGCGCGCTGTCTTTGCCGGCTGCCGGGTTAATGATGAAGAGGTAGGACATTTTCTATTCCAGCGCGCTGACCCCGGTGGCCCAGGCGGCCTTCCGCCCGCTCGGGTTTATCCCGAGCAGCTTGTTGTCCGAGTTGGGATTCCCTTTTCCGCATTTAAAGGAAACGTTGTAAAAGTAGCCTATCCTGAGGTCGGGCTGCTCTCCCAGCAGGAAATCGTCCTCGATATATATGTAGTCGATGTTCTTGCCGCCGCGGGCGTGCACCAGGTTAAGCACCCAGCCGGCCTGGGTTTTCCGGGCCACCACCATCTGCAGTTCCATCTCCAGGTACTGCGCCGCGTAGCGTTCGGGGTTCTTGAAGAAAGCGTCTTCGGCGCCCTTGACCAAACCCTGGTCGGTTTCCGGTTTCCGGGCGGCGGCGGGCGCGGCTTCGGGGGAGGCCTGGGCCGCGGCCTGCGCGGCCGGCTTGCGGGCAACGGGGCCGGCGCCGTAAGTTACTTCGTAATCGGCTTCCAGCGGGGCTTTTACCGGCAGGGCGTAATCCTCGCCGGGGTCGTCCGCTTTTTCCGCCGGGGGCGCCTCGCGGGTTTTTGGCGCGGCGCTCTTTTCCCTGGCTGCGGGCGCGGGGGCCTGCAGGCCGGATCCCTGCGCCGGCTTGTCGGCTTCGTAGCCGCGGGGATAGACGGGAATATAAGGGCCGGCTGCCCTCTTGGCGGCCGGGTCACGCAGGATATAGCCGAGCAGCAGCCCTATGAAGAGGACCAGCGCGGTATTGACTATCCTGAGCCTGAAAAAGTTCACCTGGCCGTTCTCCTTAAAAGCGGAATCGCGCGGGCGGCTGTCGTTCGCCCCTGATATATTGTATATTTTAATTGTTAAAAAAAGATTGACTTTCCGGAGGTTCGCGATGAAGAAGCTCTGCGCCGCGCTTATGCTGGCGGCCGTTATGCCGGGGGTGTGCCCGGCCGAGACGGCCTGCGTCTATGAATACCAGGGCGAGGTGAGCCTGCTGGAGCCGGGCGCCTCCGGCTGGCGGGTGCTGGACGGCCCCGCCCCGCTTAAAGAGGGCTCGCGCGTGATGACCGGGGCGAAAAGTTCCTGCAAGCTCCTCGCGGGGGACGGCACCGTCATAGAGCTGGGCGAAAATTCGGAAACCGCGGCCGGCACGCTGAAGCTGGACAAGCAGGAGAGGCATTACGGCTTCGACCTCGTAAAGGGCAGGATAATGCTGCTGATCCCCCGGCTGAAAGAAAAACTTTCAAAGCTCGAGTTCAGGACCCCCCAGGCCGTGTGCGCCATACGCGGAACGGGCTTTTCCGTCCTGATCTCCTCGGCCGCTTCCTCTATAGGGCTTTTCGAGGGCGCCCTCGACATACAGTCCGGCGGCAGGGAGACGGCCCTCCTGCCGGGCAGCGAGGCGCTGGCCGCGGCCGGCGGCGCGGTGGAGGTCAGCGGTAAATTTTCGAAGCTTATGCAGGCGGAGCAGCGCCGCTACCTGGTGCTGAAAAAATACGCCGAGCGCCTGCGCAGGAAGCTGGAGGCGCGCGAAGATTTTATAGACGGCTACCTGGGCGAGCGGGAGAAGAAGCTGCGGGAGCGCGAACGGCGGGCGAAGGAAAGGCTTAACGACCACGGCAAAAAGTGATCTCACCTGCCTTGGGGCAAAAAAAGACGTCCGCGCCAGGCGGACGTCTTTTTTTACTTAAGGGACCTTACCTTCCCAGCGGCTGCAGTTCTGCCTCGAGGTCGTAGGACGAGGTCCTGTTGATCTTTACCGGGTAGCGCGCGTTCTTCATCAGCAGCTGGGAGAGGTCCGAGGCGTTCCCCCGGCGCAGGCCCACGTCTATGGCGGCCGTGTCGCCCGTCAAAGACCGCAGCCAGCAGTCGCGGACCATCGGGATGTTCCGGAGGGATTTCAAAAATTCGCTGAGCTGGTTCATCCCTTCCACTTTGCCGAGGTTGAGCCGGACCATGGACATTTCCCGCAGGCCCTTGAGCACCTTCTCTTTCAGGTCCCCGCCGCCTTTCTTCGCCGCGTTTATTATCGCTGTCCTGGGGGCGGCGGCTTCGTTCGGGTCCGCCCCGGCCGCGGTTTCCTGTATGACGGCGAAGGTCTCGCCGGACCCGCGCTTTACGGCGTTGACGGAAAGCCGCGACCTGTACGACGCGAAGCCGTAAACCGGGTCGCTCTTGTCGGCTTCCGCCGTACCGGTAATGACGATGTCCGCGGTGTCTTTCGGGCCCGTGCGGAACCCCGCGCCCGAAAAGACGCTGGTCAGTTCCAGGGCCGCGTAGGCGGTTTCGCGGGGCGCGCCGTCGACGATTTCCTTTATGTCGAAGCCGATCACCGGGTTCCCCAGCCGCTGCGGCTCGGTCTCCAGGTTCTTCAGCTTGGCGGCCAGGTCTTCCTTGCGGACGTGCGCCTTTATCCTGGCCTTGTAGAAATCGCCGTCCTTCCATTCCTTGAGCGTTTCGTATTTCTCAATGTAGCCCTCGGTCTGGGAGGTTATCGTGTCGTCTATCAGGACGGCCTTGGCGACCAGGGCCTCCTGGGAAACGTAGATGCCGACCACCAGCCCCAGGGCGTCGCCGTTCACTATCGGGGCCTGGCCCTCGGCGGTCACGATCTCTATCTCGTATTTCGGGTTAACGGCGGATTGGCGCGTGGCCGAACACCCGCCCAGGAGCAGGCAGGACGCGGCGGCGCACAGGACGGCGGAATAGGTCTTCATCAGTGGCTGCGGCGGCGGATTACTCCGCCACCTTTATGCCGGCTTCTTTAAGCGCTTTCTTGGGCAGCTTCAGGACTACTATGCAGCCGTCGTCG
>CAZJUL010000376.1:0-2974 GCA_964549095.1 uncultured Elusimicrobiaceae bacterium | reverse complement strand
ATGATCTCGCTTAGAACCGGCTATCTGATGAACAACAGCCGGGCCGGCACCGGCCTGAACGCAATAAACATCGGCGCAGGCGTCAATTTCTGGGGCACCCAGTTCGACTACGCAGTAAGCCCATACGGCGACCTGGGCAATACACAAAAAATCACTCTGAAGAAAAAATTTTAATTGTTTCCTAATAATTGTTGCCGCAAAAAAAATCCCCGCCGCTTCGCTTTAACATAATAAATTTTCTATCATATACAGAGAAATGGAACTTCGCGAAGTATTTAAAGACTGCGGGGAGAGCGTCCGGATAACCGGGCCGGGAACGGCCGTCATTACCGGGCTCGCCAACGATTCGCGCAAAGTCAAAAAAGGGGATCTTTTTTTCGCCATCGCCGGGCAGAAGGCGGACGGCGCCGGTTTCATAAAGCAGGCCCTGGAGAACGGCGCGGCCGCGGTGGTCTCCGCCGGCGGCCCGGACGCCGCCCTGGCGCGCCTCTACCCCAAAGCCTGCTGGATCGCGGCCGATTCCGTGCTGAAAACCCTTTCCAGAACAGCCGCGGTATTTTACGGCAGGCCTTCGGAGCGCCTGAAACTGACCGGGATAACCGGCACCAACGGCAAGACCACCACGGCCTACCTGCTGGAAAACATCTACAAGCTGGCCGGCGCCAAGCCCGGCGTGATAGGCACCATAGACTACCGCGTGGACGGCGCCGTTATTTCAAAGGCCCCCAACACGACGCCGCTGGCCCACGACCTGCACGCGCTGTTCAGCCGGATGCTCAAAGCCGGTTCCAAGGCCGTGGTGATGGAAGTTTCGTCCCACGCGCTGGCGCTGAACCGCGTGGACGAGGCCGCCTTCGACGTGGCGGTGTTCATGAACCTGCAGCGCGACCACCTGGACTTCCACAAGGACAGGGATAACTATTTCAAAGCCAAGCTGAAGCTGTTCAGCCTTACCGAAGCCTCCCCGAAAAAGAACAAGCGGGCCGTGATAAACGCCGACGACGAAAGGGCCGGCGAGATCTACCTGGCGGTCAAAGGCCGCCTGGAGATGATAACTTTCGGCATAGACAAGCCCGCTTATTTCAAGGCCGGCAAGGCGGAGATACTCTCCGACCGGACCGTGTTCGAACTGAAGACCCCGGCCGTGACCCGGACGGTGACGCTGAAGCTGCTCGGGCGGCACAATATCTATAACGCGCTGGCGGCCATTGCGGCCGCTTGCGCTGCGGACGTGGACCTGGACACGGCGGTGAAGGGCGTGGAGACGCTGGAGAACGTGCCGGGACGGCTGGAAAAGGTGGACGCCGGCCAGGATTTCAGCGTTTTCGTTGATTACGCCCATACCGACGCCGCGCTGGAGAACGTCCTTTCAAACCTCCGGAAGATGCCGCACAAGAAGCTGATAACGGTGTTCGGCTGCGGCGGGGACCGCGACCGCACCAAGCGCGCGCCGATGGGCAGGGCGGCGGCTTCCGCCAGCGACCTGGCCATAGTCACCAGCGACAACCCGCGCAGCGAGGACCCAGCGCGCATACTGGCCGACATTGAAGAAGGCCTAAAAAAAGATTTTTCCAACTACTTGATGGTGCCGGACAGGAAAGAGGCCATTTTAAAGGCCGTCGCGGCCGCCTCCGCCGGGGACATAGTCCTGATAGCGGGGAAGGGCCACGAGGATTACCAGATACTGAAGGACCGCACCATACATTTCGACGACAGGGAAACCGCGGCCGAAGCCATACGCGCGAAACTGGCGGGCCTGAAAAAGCGGAGCTGAACGCAAAGCATGGACCTTAACACCGATATCGGCTCTTTGGTGAAAGCGGTCAACGGCCGCCTGATCCGGGGCGACGCCAAAACGCCTTTCAACTGTTTCGTCACCGACACCAGGAAGCTGAAGGCCGGGGATTTCTTCTGGGCGTTAAAAGGCGCCTCGCACGACGCGCACGTGTTCCTGGAGGACTCGCTTAAAAAGAAGGTCAAAGGCTGGATAGTGGAAGAGCACAAAATAGGCCGTTTCAAGGTCTTCCCGGAATTCGTGATAGAAGTTTTCGACACCTTAATAGCGCTGCAGCGCCTGTCCGCCTGGCACCGCTCAAGGTTCAGCCTGCCTGTCACTGCCATAACCGGCTCCAACGGGAAAAGCACAGTGAAGGAAATGCTGAAGTCGGTTTTTTCCCGGGCAGGGGCCACCTGCTCCAACGCCGGGAATTTCAACAACCAGTTCGGCCTGCCGTTTTCCCTGCTGGAGCTCCGCAAGAAGCACAAATTCGGCGTGTTCGAACTGGGCGCCTCCAAGAAAGGCGATATCTCCGAGATAGCGCAGCTGGCGAAGCCGACAGCCGCGGTGATAACCAATATCGGCCCGTCCCACCTGGAGTATTTCGGCGACCTGGAAACTGTTTTCCGCACCAAGACCGAGATCATAGACTGCCTGGCGCCCGGCGGCACGCTCATCTATAACGCCGACGACAAGTACCTGGAAATTTTAAAGGACAGAAAAGTGAACAAGATCGGTTTCGGACGGGGCGGGGGGGCGGACCTGAAAATTACCGAGCGCAAAGGACTGCTGGGGCTGGGCTATAAAGGGAAATCCATAGGGATCGAACTCCCCGGCTGCGCCAAACACAATTACCTGAACGCCGCCGCCGCGGCCGGGGCCGCTCTGGCCTCCGGACTGAACCTCGCCGCCGTGAAAGCGGGGCTGGAAGCTTTCACGCCGCCGCCGATGCGGATGCAGACGCTGAAAATAAAGAACGCGGTAGTCATCCTGGACGCCTATAACGCCAACCCGGTCTCGATGCAGTCGGCGCTGGAAACGCTCGCCGGCGCCTTCCCGAAGCCATATTATCTCGCGCTGGGGGATATGAAGGAGCTGGGGAAAACCTCCGCTTTCTACCACGCCGAGCTGGGCCGCCGCCTGGCCGGGTTCGGCGCGGAGATAATATTCCTGGCCGGGCCGGAGATGAAGGCCGCG